>NZ_JBKHUP010000138.1:0-17741 GCF_046565525.1 Coleofasciculus sp.
AGGAGCTAACTGAGGTCAAATCGCTGTCTACCAAGGCTTTTAGAGTTTGCGATCGCTCTTTGTGTGAGAAATGCGGGAGAAGCGCCCCAACCTCCGCCAAAGTATTATGTTATCTAGGTTTGAGGGGAATTTTCAGTTCTTCATCTACACACCTCGGCAAATAGCTGAAACCCTATATTTTTCGTTGAGGTGTGTCGATGGCTTACAGGGACAGGGTTTGAGGTATGTGTTGGAGTCAATTTTGGGCAGGATGTGTTAGACTTTTTGGAGGTGTGTCGATTCGGCGGCTGAAACCCTTACGGGGTAAGGGCTGCTAGACGAACTCCCTACCGATTGGGTTAAATCGGATTAGTTGGAAACATTCTAAGTTAAAAAACAACCTTTATTGTTTTGTTGTCCCTACCGATTGGGTTAAATCGGATTAGTTGGAAACATTGACTGAGGTTATGTAATCAGACCGGGCTATGAGTTCGCCCTACCGATTGGGTTAAATCGGATTAGTTGGAAACCCTCCTTATAATAATGATTGGGAACCTTGAAACATATTAACCCTACCGATTGGGTTAAATCGGATTAGTTGGAAACTTTCCATTATCCCAGGCTGGGTTAATGAAAATGTCTTCCCTACCGATTGGGTTAAATCGGATTAGTTGGAAGGGTGGGTCATCCCACCCTTTTGCTTTAGCCGTGCCACATTCACCCAACCCAAATGACAATTAAAGAAAACCCCTTTTCCATCCTGGAGTTAAAAATAGTCAAAAGTTACCTAAGCTGTTCGGCATTTAAACCTTAATGTCAATAATGGTGAAATCCTTGTAGTGCGAGCATCTTGCTCGCTACTAATACCCAATTTAAATGCATGACAGCTTATGGGAGAATAGGATTTGAGCCCTACAATAGACTCAATGAGAGCTACCCAAAGACAAAATCCATGATTGCTGTCCCACATTACATCAGTCCTAAAGACTATCTCGACATCGAACACCAAAACCAGATTCGGCATGAATATCGGCGTGGCTTAGTCTATGCTATGGCTGGTGGTACAGATAATCACGATCGTCTTGCTCTGAACCTTCTAACCCTGATTAACTTACATTTAGGTGACTCAGAATGCCGATTTCACTCCGGTAATGTGAAAGTTAACTACCAGGATGAGTTTTATTACTATCCTGATGCGTTTGTCACCTGTGATCCACGCGATCGCGATAACCGCTACATCAAGCGATATCCCAAACTAATTGCTGAAGTCCTCTCACCCAGCACACAAGCCTTCGACTTGAGCGAAAAATTTGATGACTATCGACAGATTGAATCTTTAAAGGAATATGTCTTAATTTTTCAAGAAAGTCAGCGCATAGAATGCCGTCGTCGCACCTCGGCGAATACCTGGGAAACGGTTATTTATGGAGCAGGCGATCGCGTTTCACTCAAAAGTATTGACCTGGAATTTGCGATTGCCCAACTGTATCGCGGTCTTGATGGCTAGGAAAAGTTATTTGCGTTCCCCTTTATCAGTACAATGTTAGTGGTTGTTGTGTATGATATTCCTAATGATAAAAGGCGGACGAAGTTGTCCAATTTTCTAGAAGGATATGGGCGACGAGTTCAATTTTCTGTGTTTGAATGTTTTTTGAGTTTGGAGCAGATGCGCCAGCTTTATGAAAAGGTGAAAAAGTTAGTCAAGCCTGCGGAGGATGATGTGCGATTTTACTGGATATCTCAGGAAGCGGTGTCAAGGGTGTTGGTGATTGGAGGAGAAGCGCCCCAACCCCCGCCCAAGTATTATGTTATCTAGGTTTGAGGGGTTTTTGAGGGGGATGGTCAAATGTTCATCGACGCATCTCGGCAAATCGCCCAAACCCTATATTTTTCGTGGAGATGCGTCGATGCTTTACAGAGAGAGGGTTTGAGGTATGTGTTGGAGTCAATTTTTTGGAGGAAGTGTTAGACTTTTAAGAGATGCGTCGATTCGGCGGCTGAAACCCTTACTGGGTAAGAGCTGCTAGACGAACTCCCTACCGATTGGGTCAAATCGGATTAGTTGGAAACGTGTATTCAGTGTAGCTTTGTTGATAATTACTAAATACCCTACCGATTGGGTCAAATCGGATTAGTTGGAAACGATTTAATCAAAGTTTGGTAAAAATCGTACCGTAAGACCCTACCGATTGGGTCAAATCGGATTAGTTGGAAACCACATTCACCGAATAGGGCAGAAGAACAATCAACCCCCTACCGATTGGGTTAAATCGGATTAGTTGGAAACCCTCTGCATTAGCACGAATGCCAGTGAAAACAAGCCCTACCGATTGGGTTAAATCGGATTAGTTGGAAGGGTGGGATTACCCACCCTTTTTCTTTAGCCATGCCACATTCACCCAACCCAAATGACAAATAAAGAAAACCCCTTTTCCATCCTGGAGTTAAAAATAAGCCTAGGTAGCTTTTTAATTAGATGGCATAATGTACCACGAATTCTTTTTAATCCAGCAATCCAACATGGAAAAAGTGATTGAAATTCTTCCTCACTATTCTGGGACGTATTTAGGAAATAGCTCTTGGCTTCCTAGCGTCAGGATATTAAAATTCCCCAGTAAAGAAGTCTCTGAACTCTTCGCCACAAAACTCCTTGAACTGGGAATCATTAGTATTGGGCAATACAATGGCAAAATGTAGTAGCGTGGCATGACCCAGCTAATTTGGTGCAATAGATTTGGTTCGTAGTGGCAAAGGTGCGTTACGCTACGCTCTCCCCACCCTACACATAGAGGCTTTGCGTAAGTCCTCCTAACTTATATCATGTCCGGACCCATCACCCAGGATAAAAATTTCTGGAGCGTCTGGAGCGTCATACCAAGTTGCAGTCTAATGTAGAATCTGTCATGCTGAGCAAAACGCAGTGAAACGGAGTGACGCGAAGCATCTGTCCAGATTCTAAAGCTCGTTCCGACGCTCGTTCCTCGCTACCGCTTCGCTAACGCTATCGCTTCGCGTCACGCTTCGCTCAGAATGACATGATAGAACGCAACTTGGTATCAGTCATAATTATGGCTATTTAAGCGGACACGATATCATTTAGGTTGGGTAAAGTTCACCCCACCATCAACAATGCGTTCAGCTTGTTCTTCAACTCTGAGGATGCCATCAGCGGCTTATAAATTTCACCTTCATAGGGTTTCCAGACATATCCCGGACTGAATGGTCGAAAATCTGGAGACAATTCCATCGCTTCCCCCATCCTTTGAGCCAAAACCAGTCCCGGAAAAGCCGAAGTAGAAGAAGATTCTAGCAATTCTGTGTAAGTTCTAAACTCATCCACTTCCACACCCACCAAGGCATAACGAAACGCTGGAGCCGACTGTAAACGCTGATACAGCAGAATACCGAGTTCCGTCATCAGATAAGCACTTTCTGGTGTATCGATGCCAACCTCACTGATACAACTTGGAGAAACTCGACACCACCAGTTCTCTTCGATATCTTGAAAAATGCCAACACAACATTGGGACTGGCTACCATTGGAGAGAACCCAGGAAACTTGGTCAAAATGGTGGGAAAATTCCTCGGCGACAGCTTGTTGCGCCCCACATTCAGCCGATAAGCTAAATATCCATGCCATTGCTATTCTCCTGCTCTCGTTTAAACTTTTTGCCAATCGTTCTGGGTACTTGCCAGTGCCGCTTCGTACTTCTCCAACAGCATTGTAGCCTTTGGCAGAATGCTAACGTGGGTGGCGCTATCTTGGACAGCTTCAAGCACTTCAGTAATTTGGCAATCATCAATTTGCCAAAGAGGGTCTTTTCCCGTTCCTCCAAACATTGTCGGTTTGCGGAATGCTGGCAAACCTTCAATTGAAAGCGAGACAGACATTCCTTTGGTATTTCTGATGGCTACAGCTACAGGCTCACCCAACAAAGGATTGCGTTCTGCTTCTGGTCGCAGGAATCCTTGTTCATCCAACCAATCTCTAGGCATTTGTTCAACATCAATATCAATGCCAGGTCTGACTCCCAATAACCGAGCGCTACGTCCCACTTTGGGTTTACCGTTTTCTTCTGCCATGCCTCGATAGTAGAGTTTTGCCATCAGCCTTCCATCAGCAAGAGCGCGATTACCGCATTAATCATAATACCAAGCTGCACTCAACGATAAAGGTTAAAGCAAACAGTGAGGGGGTAGCAGGTAGGTGGGTGGGAATGTATCCCTAACCTAAAACCTAAGACCGAAAATGACACACATTTAAATTGAGAAGGGGTAGCGAGCTTGCTGGCTCGCATTACAACGGTTTTGCAGTTGTTGACATTAAGGTTTAAATTCTGATCCCCATTCCCCATTCCCCGTTCCCTATTCCCCATTCCCTTCTTCTTAAAGAAAACCCCTCTTCCAGCCATAGGTTTTAATACGAGTAACAAACAAGCAAAGGATGCCAAACATCTATGGAAACAAATCGTCGGGTACTCATTCTTGCCGATAGTGACAATACCTTCCTAGCCGCACAAAGCTTTAACCGCAGGCTGGACTGGCAAAAAGTCCGCGACTACCTCGCTAACCCCAGAGAAGGTCGAGAACTAATTGAAATGGTCATTTACGTCGGATTACCTCCAGCCAGGGAGCGGTTTGAAGAACAACGTAAAACCAAAGAAAAATTCATCTATTGGGCAAAAAGCAACGGCTTCTTAGTCGTACAAAAAGAAGGCAAAACCAAAGGCGATGACTACGAAACCAACATTGATATCGTCATGGCAATGGATGCCATCCATACAAGCCATGAATCTATTATCTAATTACCTTGCCACCTATCGCCCGATTTTTTCTAAACTGACCTCAATTCATCCCCGGAAAATGATGCAGACTTTCAATGGTAAATTAATCGCCGAAGAAATATCCGAGTTCGATAAACTCCAGCAAAAAATTGAACATCTCACTCAACAGTTTGAACAATTGGAACAACAGATGACAGCGATGAGTGAAAAAGACAAAACAGACTATCTTCGACAGATGGGTTCCGTTCAACTGTCTTTACAAAAACTAGAACGACTTTATAGCCGCATTCTATCGACAACAATTTTAGCGGCTATTGGTCTAGCCAGTTGGTCGGTTTTCTTAGGATTTAATTATGACCAATTTCCAGCAAAACAGGTCAATTCTCCAGTAGAGAGTGTCTTAACTAAACCCGGAATAGGGAACAGGGAATAAGGAATAGGGAATAGGGAATAGGGAATAGGGAATAGGGAATAGGGAATAGGGAAAGAACTAGCCCCGACGATAAAGGATACAAGTTCCTTAATTTATAGCATTTCTCTGACTTGTGATGTACACAAATTTTCTTACCTGTTGCCCGTTCCCCTTTCCCTGTTCCCTTTTCAAATCAAGGAGATGGCAATGAAAGCAATTTTCCAGCGCATCCAAAAATGGCGATTATCTCAATTAGATGAATCGCAACCTGTTAATGAAGAATACATTAACTCAACTAAAGTTAACCCAATCAAGGAGCCGACAATGAGAGCAGTTATTAACGGTAAATTAGTCGATTTACCCAATGGCGCAACCGTTGAAGACTTGAGAACGAACTTCCCAGAAATTGGCAATGATGATGTCATGGAAGAGGGATTTGGCGGCACTAAACCCCTCAAAGAAAACGAAGCCCTGAAAGAAGGCTCTAAAGTTTGGACAGTTCCCAAAATAGTAAAAGGATAAAGGAAAAAATGACAGTTACAATTAATCCCGGTGAAACTAATTTTCAACCCAGTACGAGACTCTTAGCTGAACTCAAACTCTTGGAGAAAGTGGCAAAGACGGTACTCGTTGGTAGCAAAACCATTGGTGGCGTTCAATATACCGCACTCCTGATCAAAGGAATGCCCTTATCCTCTCGAAAATTCCGAGTTTCTAACACAGATGTCTTGTTCCTACTTCCCCCCGATTACCCGCGTCTTCCGCCAATTGGCTGCTATCTTAACTACCCGTGGAATACAGTAGGACAGGGCGACCATCACTTCACTCACCAAAGTTATTATGGCGCACCGTTTTTAAGTGAAGAAGGCTGGTATTGGTACTGCGTTGGACTAGGGGGTGGATTTAATCGAGACCGATGGCTGAATGCTTGGCGTCCTAGTCGCCAACCTGAACAAGGACATAATTTGGCGACTTTATTTGTCACCGCACGCCACGCGATTAATACCGTTGAAAGGGAGTCAGGAGCCAGAATACATAAGCCACCCGATGACCCGCCAGGGATTCAAATCCCTGGCTAATAGCTAAAGTCCTCTTAAGAGGACTAAATAGGGGAAAGCTGTCGGGAGTATGACGCGAATTTTCAGTCCATTTCAATGGACTTGAGCTATGAGCCGTGGAATTAATTCCACGGCGGATGAATGGACTGATGCAAGATGTTACCGAACCTAAAACTTTCGCCCCTCTGAACCCTAACTGATGAAACACACTTCATTCCTAAGTAGTCGAACAAAAAAACAGCACGCTCATTAAGTGCAAGTAAATCGCCCTCTTTCCTCTTACTGTTCCCTATTCCCTAATCTCAACCGTTCACGCTAATTGTGTCCACCTACTTAGCTTTCCTGAAAAACTTATGAACCATTCAAAAAAATCACCCCAAATGTCCCTGCACATCCCACCCAAAATGTGGCATCAATTTTACCGCGCTATGCTCGATGCTCGCACCACGAATGAGGAAGTGATTGGCTTTTTATTCTGCAAACGTCATCAGGTATCCAAACACCAAATTAGATATCTGCCTCAAGCGTGGGTTGTCCCCTCTGCCGATTGTTACGAACGCCAATCAGCCAGTGGATTAGTGATTAAACAAGACTTTCACTACTACTTAATCGAGACGTTTCTGGCAAAAGAAAAACTCGATGTGGTTCATATTCATACCCATGCTGAATCAGGCAAACCCGAATTTTCTAGCGTGGATGACCATTATGAATCAGAATATGCTCGGTTTCTTTCATCTCACTTCCCCAAAAAGCCGCGTTTAATCTCTGGAGTGTTTGACGAAACCTTACAACAGTCTCAATTCCGCATCTGGGACAGAAAAGGACAGTCATTTGAGCCGATTAACTGTTCTCAATCCTGGTTTGAACTCACCCCAGATGTTAATATTCCCCATCAGACAGACTTAATGTTTGCCCGTCAACAGGTTTTTGGTGAACAGGTGCAAAACCAACTGGGTGAACTTACCGTTGCTTTAATCGGCTGTGGGGGTATTGGGGCAATTTTTGCCGAACTGCTGGGGCGTTTAGGGGTGAAAAAATGGGTATTCATTGACCCAGATCAAATCGAAGCCGTGAACCTGAATCGCCTCCCGGCTGCGACTCAGGATATGGCAAGTCAGCAGTGGTACAAAGTCCACTATGTCAAGCACCTAATTAAACGCATTTATGCCACGGGTTCTCACGTCAAAGCTATCCCAGCATCGATTACCGATGAAACCGCGAAACGGGAAGTCGCGGCGGCTGATTTGATTGTCGTCGCCACGGATAACCATTCCTCCCGGCAAGTTGCCCAGGAGTTAGCCTTAGACTATATGCGTCCCCTAGTCTGTCTGGGAACTCACATCGACATCAAACGCGATCGCACTCCGCGAATGTATTGTCGCATCACCGTGCCGCCGATTGGGGGTGGGTGGTGTTTGATGTGTGGCAATATCATTAACTTGCATCGTGCGGCTTTAGAGTCTGCTGCTGACGAGATTCATCATCTGGCTAATCGAGTCGGGTATGTAGAAGGCATCAGTGATCCAGCGGTATTTTGGTTAAATAGCCTGTGTGCGAGTACGGGAGTTGGGGTTATCCACGGTCTTGTCAGTGGTTTTGTGGATGCCGATAATGGACTTGACTGGATTTATGAATTTCCAGGGTCGAATTGGCATAAGACGAATCCTGAGTATTTGGGGAGTTGTGGTTGCTATTTTTGCGGGGATTGAGACGTTTTGTCTGTCGAGTCCTCAAATTGCCAGGAGTGTCAGTCTTTGGAAAAGGGGTCTTCCAGTTACCTGTATACTGTTGGCATCAGCAATCAAAACGTGCAAACGGCAATGTTGCACCTCCAACTTCAACTTAAGGCTGGTGGGCATTGCCCACCCTACGATACTACGATACTGTTCCCTAATCTCAACCGTTAAATGAAAGTCCACCTACAGAGGACTGGTTTATGCACACAAACTGTTACACCGTGATTACTTTTGCTCCCGTGCAGGGTTTCATTGAGAAATCGCTTAAACTGCGGGATTTATACGGCAGTTCTTTTATCCTTTCTTATTTAGCTTGTGCAATTTGTTATGCGGCTGAAAAACAGGATGACTGTCAAGTTGTCTCTCCAGCCTTAATCAATGTGACTCAAGGCACTCCCAACCAAATTATTATTGCCGGGAATTTTCCTGAAAATATAGCTGAAGCGGCTTTTAATCAGGCTTGGAAAACAGTTGTAGAAACCTGTCGTCAATATATCGAGCAAACCTTAAACACCTTTACTTATACCTGGCAACGGGAATGGAATGCTTGGTCAAATCATGCCTGGGAGTTTTTTTGGACGCAAAGTACCGAGGAAGAATTAAGTCAGATTCAAGCCAAAGCAGAGGAAGAATTGAGGCAAGCCAAAGCAACTGGAATTACGCCAGAAAAGGTTACCCTAATTACTCATGCTCGCCGTAAACTGAATCAAATTAAAACTCAACGAAATTGGACAGCCATTAACTGGCAAGGAGAAAGTTCAACGCTATCGGGAACGGGAGCGATCGCCTACCCTCGGATGACCGATGAAACCCATCCCCTTCACTCTAGCATAGCTAAACAAACCCAGGATATTAATCAATTTTACCACCAACTGAGCCAGAACTTAGGAGAATCCATTCTCGATCCTTCCGAACGCTTAAGTATTCCGGAACTGATTAAACGGTTAATCACCTTAGATGCCATTGCTAATCAATTTATTTTTGAAAAAGATCTGCCGAGTATTGAAATCCCCCAAAGCTTTGTTGACTTAAACCGATTTGACAATAAATTATGGGCAGGATACTTTCAAGGAGACGGGGATAAAATTGGTGAGTATCTGCGCCAGTTAAAAGAAAAAGGGGAAGATGAAGCCAACTCTCTCCACACCTTTAGCCAAGCGATGATGGAATGGGGCAAAAATCTCAAGTATCATTTACCCCCGACTCAAGCAGAGCGAGTCAAACGGCGGAATTTAGATGCTGATGGACGGATTATTTATGCCGGAGGGGATGATTTTCTCGGTGTTCTCTACCGAAGTCCCGATCAAAATCAACCGAAATTAACACCTCAAGACTGCCTCAATTGGTTTTATCAATTCCCCCAAATTTGGCAACAACATAAACAAAAGATTACCGTGAGTGTCGGCTTAGTTTGGGCAGCCCCTGGCGTCCCC
Organism: Coleofasciculus sp.; assembly: GCF_046565525.1. Lineage (NCBI taxonomy): Bacteria > Bacillati > Cyanobacteriota > Cyanophyceae > Coleofasciculales > Coleofasciculaceae > Coleofasciculus > Coleofasciculus sp. The sequence goes on from NZ_JBKHUP010000138.1 coordinate 9,403, forward strand.
CAACGAGATGTGCTACAACACTGTCGAGAAGCAGAAAAATCAGCCAAAAGTAAGGGACGCGATCGCCTCGCTATTCGGATTCTATTTAATAGTGGCAATTACCTGGAATGGGTTTGTCCTTGGTGGTGTTTGCAACAATTTCTAGAAAGCTATCAAGACAGAGAGGGAGATACCTTAGTTTCGCTGAAACAAAAGCCAAAGGGGAATAATAAAACCCCCAACTGGACACATTTTTATAATGATGTTGCTACGCTAGAATCGCGCCATGCTTTTCAGGGTCAAACTCAAATTGCCCTGGGCTTGTTTGAGCTTTACTTTAACTGCCAAAATCGCCAGTGTTTAGAAACTCATCTGTGGGATACCTCGGATACTGATAATCAACCGAGAACGGGGATTTTAGGGAATCAACCCGATGCCCAAGAAAAGCAAAACATTAAGGCATTAAACAACTGGGTGATTAACTTGGCTAAAGTTGGCTTTCATTTGTCCTCCTCAGGAACCGAGAATTCTTAACTCTACCAACTTAGATGATGATGTTTAGTCACTTAATTATTATCCAACCGCTTGGTTTTCTCTATGGCAGTGCAGGTCCCTTTCTTTCCCCCGATAACCTAGTGGGGCGTTCTGGAAATAGCTTTCCGCCTAGTGCAGCAACAGTATCGGGATTATATGCGGCTAAATATAGTCAACCTGGAACTAATAAAAGAGGGGAAACAACCCAACGATTAGACTTACCCGATTTAACCCTAGCTGGACCCTTTTGGGCGGGTACTGAGAATCCCCAAAACTTCTATGTTCCCACTCCCTTTAATTATTTAGCTGAAATGAATCCCCCGCAAGAAGAGGAGAAAATTCGTCAAGGGGAAATCATCGAAAAATTAACCTGGAACAGCGAAACCCAACAATGGCACCCCCTCAAACCCGGTAAATTTGAGACGAAAACGTGGCTACCGATTAACGAATGGGAGAAAGCGGAAACTGTTTCTGAAACGCCTTGGCAATATTTACCTCATTTACACCCACGTCTAGAAACCGAACAACGTCGAGTTGATGCCAATTCTGAACAGGGAAGTTTGTTTTTGGAGAATTCAATTCAAATGCATCCCGACACCTGTTTAGTGTATTTAACCAATACTCCCATTGATGAAGGGTGGTATCGGTTTGGTGGTGAAGGACATTTAGTCGAGGTAAACTGTCAGCCAATTACCGATAAAACCCTGTTAGATTTATTGGGAAAACCTGTGGGAAATAATTTTGCCCTAATTACGCCTGCGGTGTGGGGTTCCAATCGCTTTTCTTACCGATTTCCCACTATTAGGAAAGAAGAGGACTGGATAACAGCACCGGAATGGGAAAATGCCCAAATTTTCACCGAACGTCCTCGTCCTTTTCGCTATCGCTTAGGGGGAACAGGTGACACTAAACGCCTCGCTAGGGGACGTTATGCAGTGCCGGCGGGAACGGTTTATGTGTTGGAAAAAGAGATTCCCCACCCTTGGTTTAACTGGGATAAATCTTGGTTTCCTGATGAGGGGTATTCCTATAAACGTTGGGGATGTGGATTAGCGTTACCTATGTAATAGTTTTGGATTTAAATCTTTTGGAGAATTAACCATGTACAAGAAAGCTTACGGCATTATAGAAACCCAAGCCCCCCTTCATGTGGGAGCAAGTGCAGGGGAAGAAACGGGAAATTTGAATTTGATTTTTCGCGATCAATTTACCCAAACCGGGATAATTCCAGGCAGTTCAATTCGGGGACGATTTCGGGCAGATATGCGGAATCCTTCGACAGACAACGGCACCGAATCCCGCCAGGGTGATGTGGCAATTTGGTATGGTCATGAAGCTGTTCCTGACCAAAAAGATGGCGGTACAACTGAAGCCTTAGTCAAGTTTGAATATGCCACTTTAGTTTGGTTGCCTGTATTTTGTCCAGGACAACCGATTGTCTGGGTTAGCTGCCCATCCCTGCTGAAACGTTATAAAAAAATTGCTGAAATTAACGCCAAAGTTCCCGAACCTTACACGGCTGATCCGGAGTTAAAAGCCCGTGTTGTCCCCGGAACCACTGAAAAAGTGTTATTCTTTAACCTGGGTTTTTTAGGAATTGAACACCAGGAAAGTTTAGCGGATTGGATACCCGTGGGAGCAGATTTGCAGGTTAAGCAATTGGTTGTGGTTGATGACAATGATATCGCCCTATTGCATGACATGGCACTGTATCGACAAAGCCGGATTAAGATGCTAGATGACATGAAGAAAGTGGATACTAAAACGGGGGCATTTTTTAATGTGGAAGCTTTACCCGTGGGGAGTATTTTAGTGTTTCCGGTGGCATTAAAACAACTGGGATGGAAACCTTTTGGCGAACCAGAAGCGAATAAGGCTTATTCCCAAGAACTTTATTTTGGTGGGTTGGAATCGATTGGATTTGGTCGCTGTAATGTGACTCTAGCAGGGGAAGCATTTTCCCAGCAGAAAACTGAGACTGAAAAACAGGAGGTTTAAGCCAATGGCTTGGAAATACTATAGTTTAGTAGAAAATGGGCGGGAGTTTCACAGTTTAGACCAAATTGCTCAAACATTGGTATTAGAAGCCAGACAACGCGATCGCAAATCCTTAAATCAATCGTTTAAGATGCGGGAAGCGGTGGCGTATGGGTTAGAGCGATTTTGGGGAGAACATTTGCGCTTGCAGGGAAGATCGAAGAGAAACGGTGATGAATTTGACTGTAAAGGTCAATATTGGAAAGCGACTTGGGATGCTTTAGTTCGGATTATGCAACCAGGAGGGATAGAAATTCCCAATGATTCGGTTGATTTGAGACATCCTAACACGGTGAAAGCGATGGCGGGGAAATTATGGTCAATTACTGTCGAAGATCAGCGAATTATCTTAGCCGTACTGACTCAATTATGCGACGCGATCGTCTGGTGGACACAGCGGTATAAGGGACCCGGTGATTTGCCTAGTGATGAAGAGAATTAAGTCATTCGTCATTCGTCATTCGTTATTTAGTCGGGGCGGGTTTAGTCATATCCAGGTGAAAGCGAAGCGTTAAAAGTAAAACCCGCCCCTACCAAAGACGTTCCATCTCCCCCATTCCCCGTTCCCCGTTCCCCGTTCCCTGTTCCCTAATCTCAACTGTTCCCCATTCCCTTTAACCATTTTTTAAGGAGAATTCAACATGGTTAATATTCCCAATGCTGGCAACTTAGTGCCGTTAATGTTTCAAGCGCAAGTAAAAGGGCGATCGCAACTTCAATACATCGATCAAAATGCTGAGGTACAAGACTCCCAACGATGGGCGTCTGAGTGGACGCAAGAAGTCTATCCCCACCCGCCTGATTTAGGGAAAACTGTTGCAGCTAGAACCTATAAAATGCAATGGCGGTTTGTCACCAATGGCGGACAATTTGAGGGAATTATTTTCCCGGCGCTGGGTGCGTTTGGGTTGCCCTTTTATCCCGGTAGCAGCATGAAAGGATTGTTTTGTCAAGCTTGTACCTCAGAACAAAAGCAACGCTACCGCTTGACTAAAAATAGCGATGAACCGAGTTTATTGCGCTTTCATGGCGGTTATCCGGTGAATGATTGGAAACAAAATTTAGTCGATATTGTTCACCCCCAGCAGAAATGGCAGGTGCAGACTCATAACACGGGTCAAAAACCAAGTAATGAGACAGGATTTGCTTTAATTTCCCTGTCGGAACCCGCGATTCAATTTGGTATTTCTAGCCAGTTACCGGATACCGATTGGGAAGAAGTTTGGGCAATTTGGGAACAGGCGTTAGGGTATGGAATTGGCTGTCGCACCAGTAGTGGGTATGGATTACCCAAAGTGCGATTAACGGAGTCAGGAGAGGAGGATTATCCGATTCCGATTCAAGGGGAACAACTGTACAAGGCATTTTTGAAAGGAGAAGGGCAGGCACCTCAATTAATTGGTGGGGAAAAGGAATTTCGTCCTAATCTGTTTCGAGGGAGTTTACGGGGACACGCCTTGCGAATTTTTGGCGGGTTAACGGATAATAAGACAGCGGAGAAGTTAGTCGAAAATTTGTTTGGGGGAGTGAACGATGGCGGAACGCAGGGGTTATTAACCTGTGCGTTTAAAACATCGGCTTTAAACCTGGGTACATTTACCGATGGGTATGGTGAACCCACCTATGAAGTGGCTGGGGAGTTACGTTGGTTATTAATGTCGCCTCGCCAATTGGATGAAATCAAGCAGCAAACCTTGAAAAAACTGTTGCAAGCCTTCATGCGGTTTGCTTTGCTATTTGGCGGGTTTGGCAAGTCGTGGCGACGGGCAGATCATCGACTATTTTATGAAGAGTATTATAATCGTAGAAAACCCCTGATCGGGTGTCATTGGCAATGGGACGAAAAGTCATTAACTTATGGGGCTAAGGTTTCCCGTTTAAATCAAGTTGGGCGGTTTATTAATCAGGTAAGGCAAATTGCTTCAGAATGGATGCAGTTGCAGGGAATAGAACCCGATGAAAGGAATCATGCCAACTGGCGGGAAGCATGGCATCCGGATTGTGTGGAAGTATGGGGACGATTGGCGGAGGGTGCAGAAGATTCTGTGGCGCTGAAGTGGTTGCACGAACCTTATCAAAAAGAGAATCACCGATTCAGGGAAGCTGAAAAGAGTATTAGGCAAAGTTCGGTGACGGGGCAAATTAGTCAAGTGGGAAGACTATGGCATCGGATGTATCCGGTGGTGAAGTTGGTGGATAATCCCAAGAATCCAGGGAAGAAGAAACCTAGGAGTACGCCTAATTATTTGGAACTGCTGACGATTTTCCCGGATGATTCAGATAAGTGTAATGATTTTTTGGATTTCCTTGATACTGAACCTGAAGGGTTTCGGCGGCTTTGGTGAAGTCAAACAGCACTCGAATCCCGTCAATGTATTATGGGTTCTAGGTTTGAGGGGAATTTTCAGATGTTCATCGACGCATCTCGGCAAATCGCTGAAACCCTATATTTTTCGTTGAGTGGTGTCGATGGCTTACAGGGTAAGGGTTTGCGGTATGTGTTGGAGTCAATTTTTGGCAGGATATGTTAGACTTTTTGGAGATGCGTCGATTCGGCTGCTGAAACCCTTACTGGGTAAGGGCTGTCAGACGAACTCCCTACCGATTGGGTCAAATCGGATTAGTTGGAAACTAACTTCTGTAGTAGTAGGTTTTACCAAGATACGCACCCTACCGATTGGGTCAAATCGGATTAGTTGGAAACTGGATCGTAGCAATAGTGTCATCAATTCCTGTCTGCATCCCTACCGACTGGGTTAAATCGGATTAGTGGAAAATATTAGCTCCCCAGATAATCAGCAATCCGGGGAGTTTCACGTAAGTAAACTACCGTCAGCGCTTTACTCACCCAAAAATTCCCAAAACTAATACAGTAAACTCTTTACCCCCAGACCATCGGCAATCTAGAGCGCCAGTCCAGAAATCAAAATCGATACTATAATCTCCCAAAAACCGTAACAAAAACTACACAATCTCCCATTTAGTAGAGACGTTCCGGCGGAACGTCTCTACTAAATCCCCCTTAAAAAGGGGGACTTTGATCGACTGTACTTTATTACAGCGCCAAGCGCTGTAACTGTTGAAAGAGGGATATCTGGTTAAGCAGCAACTAGCTCATTGAGTTGTGATTCACATTCTTTGAAAACATAGTTTACAGCAGCAAAGAGTCGGTCTAGCTGATAGATTGTATAAGGTTGTATAGTTTTAGTTAGTTTATCATTTTCTAACTTGCCAAATTCCCATTTTTCACCATTGGAGACAATTCCAAATACAGTTATAGGCAGTTCATCATTCAACTTTTGCGCTGCCACCATTTCGGCAAGGCACTGCGCCCACCCTTCAGCAAACTTATCTTGTTTTGCTTCAACTAATAGAAAATAAGGCTTGTCAAATACGACCTTCCCTAGTGGGGAGCGTTTCGCCAAAATATACTCAGGAAACCCAGAAAGATTCTGATCATAGATTAAGGATTTATGTCCCCACAAAACAAAGTTCCTCCGATAGCATTTCCACACTTCCTTAAGGATTGGATAAATTAGATTCTCACAAATCGAAAATTCTGAAGCGTTGGGGACTCCATCCTGCATAACGGTTTGTAAGTCTTCACTGAAGTAATCAGGGATACTAAACTCAATCTCTTCCATGAAATTAGCTTCAGTGTAGGTGATTTGAAATTCTTTGAGAACTGAACTGATATCTTTATAATTGCTGAAAGCCATCTTGACCTCTTAAGATAATTTAGCGGTTGATTTTGTATTGCCTGGTGTTAGGTAGCTTGCTTTGTCGGTTGTTCAGGTATTTTATCATTGAGATGTTCGATTAATTTTTGACCATTGAATCGGGCGCAAGTCTTTGCGCCCCTACGGTTTCGCGGCTAATGCTTAATTCATCAAATAAGGTGTGCCACGCCACTACTGGACTGACACAGCTAAAATTGTGGAATAGATTTGACGTTTAACCCTTCGACTTCGCTTAGGGTTAAACTGGGCGCAAGTCCTTGCGCCCCTACAATTCTAATCCACCAATTAAGGTGTGCCACGCCACTACAAGCATTACTCAAATCCAGTCAAAGTATTATGGTATCTAGGTTTGAGGGCAATTTTCAGATGTTCATCGACGCATCTCGGCAAATCGCTGAAACCCTATATTTTTCGTTGAGATGCGTCGATGCTTTACTGGGAGAGGGTTTGAGGTATGTGTTGGAGTCAATTTTGGGGAGGAAATGTTACACTTTTAAGAGATGCGTCGATTCGGCGGACTTCGGCGTGAGCGCTCAGTCGAACGCTGAAACCCTTATGGGGTAAGGGCTGTCAGACGAACTCCCTACCGATTGGGTTAAATCGGATTAGTTGGAAACATTGTAGTCTAAGATGTTTCCATTGTGGTTTTTTCGTCCCTACCGATTGGGTTAAATCGGATTAGTTGGAAACCTTACTCCGTCTAACAATTGTAGTGTAGCTCCAAAGGGGTCCCTACCGATTGGGTTAAATCGGATTAGTTGGAAACGGTAGGTGGGCAATGCCCACCCTACGTAGAGCTACCGATTGGGTTAAAATTCCCTATTCCCTATTCCCTGTTCCCTATTTCAGTTGGAAGCCCCCTTTTCTAACAAGCAGATAGCTTAGAAGAAATCCTGATTGTGGCGGGGATAGGCTATGAACTTAGATCTCGACTGGTTGCGACTCGGATACAAATGGGTTTTTAACCAGAAGTATCGCCTCCATTTAACCGGATTTCGTCCAGAGGTTATCTGTATCATTCAATCGACTGATCTAGAAAAGAAATATCTGTTAGTGCAGCCGTTTCAGGATCAGTCTATCTGGATGCCTCCCCAAGAAGGACTGCATCTAGAAGATACTCCCAAAACCGCTTCAATGCGTTGCTTGAAGACAGAATTGGGACTAACCGAATTGCAAATTCAATTTCGACGTAGTATTTGGTTAGGCAAGCGTTTATTCCCGGAATATCGCCGAGACGAACGTGACTTAATCTACTCTATGCGCGGGTGGGTAGACAAAAATAGAATGATAGGAAAAGCTTATTTTGCCGCACTTATCATTGCTGATAGTAAAGCGATAATTCAGCCGAACTTAGCAGAAATCTATCAGTATCAGTGGATGAATACCCGTGAATTGCTCCAGCAAATTAAAACCAATCCCCCAGACAAGCAGAAAATTCTGCGCCAAGCTTGGATAAAATTAGTCGTTAGGGTGGGCTACAAATCTCTGAGGTGAGGAGACTAGGAGAGCGATCGCTACTTTACCCGAAACCTGAAACGCTGTCTGATTGGGGATTTTACGGGTTTTGATAGGGAGTGCGATACGTGAGAGTAGTTCTATCGGACACGAAAAAAGCTTTCCGCACACGAAGAGCGATCGTGGTAATTTTAAGGAGGTTGACGGCGATTGAATCAACTAATCGACACCACTTACCAAATAGCTGAAACCCTATATTTCCCGTTGAGTGGTGTCGATGGCTTACTGGGAGAGGGTTTGAGGTGTGTGTTTTGTTCAATTTTTGGGAGGGTAGGTTATAATTTCAGCAGTGGTGTCGATTCAGCGGCTGAAACCCTTACTGGGCAAAGGCTGTCAGACGAACTCCCTACCGATTGGGTCAAATCGGATTAGTTGGAAAACATTAGCTCCCCAGATAATCAGTAATCCGGGGATCTTCACATATCTGGGGGATACAAGAATATCAGGAAGTGCAATCCCCGCATTTCTCACAAACTAATTTGAGAAGCTAATTTGAAGGGGAAAAGTAGAAGTTTTCATGCGCAGAATAGAAAA
>NZ_JBKHUP010000139.1:0-17704 GCF_046565525.1 Coleofasciculus sp.
GCTACCTAGACGGTTCGCTCGGTTTCATCTCCCAGCTAAAGAGCGTGGGAGCCTTCACCCATCGCTTTTCCGGTAATAAGTTAATTGTAGGGGCGGGTTTTACGGATAAGCTTTGACAAAAACCAATAACTTGACTAAACCCGCCCTTATTCAAGTTTAGGGGCGAGGTCAACCCGGAGCGAGTGTCAGAACGCCTTCTTCTATTGCATAAGTTGCGCGGTTAAATAAAAATGGGATAATCTGTGGCTACTTATCAACAAGCATTTCCCATGTCAGTAGCAGAGCGGATTATAGTCCCGTTGGATGTACCTACCGAAGCCCACGCGATCGCTCTCGTGGAACAATTACCCCAAGTGAGGTTCTGGAAAGTAGGACTGGAGCTATTTGTCAGTAGTGGATCTGCGATTCTTCAGATTCTCAAAGATCGGCAAAAACGGATCTTTTTAGATCTAAAGTTTCACGATATTCCTAATACAGTAGCTGGGGCGACACGGGCGGCTGCTGGGTACGGCGTAGATTTACTGACAATTCATGCCGTAGCTGGTTCCATGGCGCTCAAAGGGGCGGTAGCAGCAGCGAAGCAAGGAGCAGAAGCCGCCGCCTGTTCACCACCGAAATTAATTGGAATTTCCCTACTTACCAGTTTGAACTCGCGAGATTTAGCCTTTGATTTAAAAGTTCCGATTGAGTTACCCGAATACGCCCTACAGATGGCGCTTTTGGCGCAAAAAGCCGGATTAAATGGGGCAGTCTGTTCGCCCCAAGAAGTGTCCCAGCTTCGACAAGTGTGTGGCGATGACTTTCTCCTGGTTTGTCCCGGTGTCCGTCCCAGTTGGTCTGAACAGGGCGATCAACAGCGCTCAATGACGCCAGCAGATACCCTGAAAGCGGGAGCTGATTACTTGGTGATTGGACGACCCATCACGGCGGCGCCTGACCCCGTTGCTGCTTGGGAGAGAATTTGCCAGGAGTTAAATGAAGTCATCAGTTATCAGTAATCAGTCAATTGTCAGGGCGGGTTTATAGCAAGACAACTCCCTATGAATCTTAAGTTGATCCAATGCCTAACAGTTGCCTATTGGCTAGGATTCCAGATGGATGGTAGAGCATTTAATACCGATTACATCCTCGGCTCACAAACGCTGAAGATGAAACCGACAGAGCAAATCGTCCTCCCCTGTACCCCTACATTCCTGCATCCTTGTACCCCTAAACCTATACTTCTGGCTCAATCTTCGACTTGTCCGGAGGATGTAGAAACGTTAACATCTCTGATGCTGCGGGATTTGCCTAACTATGCGAATCGGGTGATTCAGCGATCGCGACCTGTAAATGAGGATATTGATATCAATCTATATATCATCGTGGCAGGGCGGGCGGAATTTCAACCCCTGACCCTTGGTCCTGGTTCCTATAATTCTGTGACAACTGCCAACGTAGAACCCCCGCAGCAAGTGTTTTTCACTACTCTAGAACGCCAATATGTCGAGGGAGGTGCAATTGAAACCCAAAGTTTTCACTGGCTCTTTTTAACCCATACCGATAGTGGATGGCGCTTGGCTCTGATGTTTACGCGCCTAGGTTCAGCTTCACCAGAACGCCCACCAACGCCGCCGCGAGAGAGTAGTGATGGTATTATGGGTCGAGCCGTGCAGCTCTGGTTGCGAGATTGTCGGGCGGGCGCAATTCAAGTCTCCTACAGATAGTGGTTTATCTTACAATTGAAATTATAAATTAGTGCTGAATCTGTTAAATTTTATTGAGGGCATTTTGGTAAATACCTCAACTCCAGTCTTTAATTTTCCTTTGATAGTGCCAGATTAATGCCCGATAATTTGCGACAAACTATTGCTCTTTACATAGAAGATATTGAATCGCCTGTGGGTAGGCGATTCAACTTGCTGATTATGGGGTTAATCCTCTTATCTTCAGCAATTTTCGTGTGCGAGACTTATCCCATACCGCCGCTGCTTCGCCTAAGTCTGGATATTATTGACCGAATTATATTAATTGTTTTTGTCGTTGAGTATTTACTCCGATTTTGGGTCGCTGAGTCTAAACTTGATTTCTTTTTTAGCCCAGTTTCTCTCATCGATCTAATCGCGATTGTACCTTTCTTTCTCGGCGTCACTGATATCCGATTTATTTTGATTTTCCGCTGGTTCCGTATTTTAAGGTTAATCCGTTTCCTAAGTTTGAAAATTTATGTTTTTAGAATTGGCAATCAAGATAGTATTATCTTAGCTCGGATATTATTCACATTGTTTACAATAATATTTGTTTACTCTGGATTAATTTATCAAGTTGAACATGGAGTCAATCCCAAGAACTTTAACACATTTTTAGATGCATTATATTTCGCCGTAGTCACGATGACCACAGTTGGGTTTGGTGACCTCACACCAATTTCAGAAGGGGGTCGATTACTAACAGTGCTGATGATTTTGACAGGTATTGCTCTCATTCCTTGGCAATTGGGAGATTTAGTCAAGTATTTACTGAAAACGGCTAACCAAGTAGAGAAAGTCTGTGCCGGGTGTGGTTTGCCGTTTCATGATTCTGATGCTGAGTTTTGTAAAATTTGTGGGACTAAATTAGAGCAGGCTGATTTATTTAAATCTTGATTGTTCATTAATTAAGTGTTTATGCAATCTGTCATTAGATAGAGATATTTAATTTTAACTTAAAACTTTGGGTAGACAGGATGAATAGATCATTAGAGTTAGGATTTATTAATCATACTCGTTCATAAAAAACAGTTATTTCCTAAAAAGACATGGTAAAAAATAAATTGAACTACCTGAAAAAATTAATCAGTCCTATGGGAGTTGCTTATACAAGTCTTTTCTTGACTTTTCCCGCATTAGCACTCCTTGGTTCTTATTCTAGTCCTTCGCCTAACTATCGAGAGCGTCCTCAGTATAATACTGAATTAATGGTGCAAGTTCGGAAATTTTTGGCTCAAAATCAACCCGACAATACACCATCTAATAATGGAGTAGTAATGAACCCACCTTCACCGGAAAATGAATAGTGGGAGTATTCTTGCTAAATCAAGGTAAATCGTCGATTTCCTGATACAGTTCCTCTAAATCCTGCTGTTGAGTCCGTCGCGAACGCCGTCGATACTTCTTTGTTTCTAACTTGGGTTCGTAGTGCGTTTGTCCTTTTCCTTTTGTTTTCGCCTTAAGAGTGGACTCTGGATCAGCTTGTTGGTGCAACCGTTCCTGACGCGCGATCGCTTCCTCTAAGAAACCCAGATAATGATCATAGCGTTCCCACTCTCCCCGTACCGCACAGTTGGGTTCATCTCGATGTAAGCAATCACTAAATTGGCAATTGGCTACTGCTAACCGTTGTTGTGCTTCGGGAAAGTAATGGATTAAATTGGCTGGCGTGCAATCCAAGTCAGGCTGATTAAATCCCGGCGTATCTGCCAATAAACCCCCTTGGGGTAACTCAAATAATTCCACATGGCGGGTGGTGTGGCGTCCTCGCCCTAATTTTCCGGTTACTTTTCCCACTCGTAGGTTAGCTTCAGGGGCAAGTTGGTTAATTAAGCTGGATTTCCCCACTCCAGACAATCCCGCTAAGACCGTAATTTTTTGGTTTAAGCGATCGCTGAGTTCTGCTAAACCTATATTATTGTAAACACTGATAAATATGGGTTGGTATCCCCAAGCTTTCAAGCGCTGCTGCCACTGCTGTTGTTCTTCTTTTGTGACTAAATCGCTTTTATTCAGACACAAGCACACCTGGAAACCCGTTGATTCTGCCTTGACTAAAAAGCGACTCAGTTGATAGGGATCAAGGGTAGGTTCTTCTAACGCAAAGACCAGGAGAATTTGTTCAGCATTAGCAACGGGAGGACGATCCAGTTGGGTAATCCTAGGGAGAACATCCGCGATCGCACCTCGATTCCCTGTCCAGTCCGGTTCTTCGATGACAACGCGATCGCCCACCATGACCCGTTGACCAATTTTTTTCAATCGGGAACGACGAGTACATAATAGTGTAGAGACGTAGCAGGCTACGTCTAAATTTTGATCACAATTCGACTCTAACCTGACCTCATAGAAATTAGCCTGAACTGCCAGAACTGTCCCCAATAAGGGGGGAGATAACTCAGACGGTGGGATATCTACTATCTCACTCATGCAGAGGCTTGAGGACGCCGTACTTTTAGGGCAAAGTAGTCTGTGTGATTTTCGAGTGCCTCTATGGGGTAACCTTCCATCGCCAAACTATCGGGAACCTGTTCAATGGGTTCCCCCGGATCAAGCCACACTTCCAATAAAGATCCGGGCGTCATTTGTTCTAGACGTAGCTTAGTTCGCACAAAGTTAATTGGGCAAGGTGTTCCTCGCAAATCCAGTTGAGCATCGGGTGTCTGATTAATTGTCGATACCGTTGGCTTACTCATCCGCGAAACAGTCCTCCCAAAAAGTCTTCTAGACCGCCTTTGCCGGTGCGATCGCCTTTAATTTTTGCCAGCTTCTCGAGCAACTCCCGTTCCTCCGTCGTGATCCGGGTGGGAATGTCTATTTGAATCGTAATCAAATGGTCGCCCCGACTCACAGGATTCCCTAATTTTGGCACACCATGATTTTCCAACGTTAACACCGTATTCGGTTGGGTTCCTGGGGGAATCTTCAACTCCACCGGACCATCGACGGTATTAATCTGTAGACGACAGCCTAAAATAGCTTGTAAGTAGCTAATTTTCAGATCAGACAGAATATTAATTCCATCCCGCTGAAATTCAGCATCTTCCTCAACAAATAGGTAGACATATAAATCTCCTGGAGGACCACCGCGCGATCCCGCATCTCCTTCTTTAGAAACCCGCAGCCTGGTTCCATTATCCACACCAGGTGGAACCGTAATTTTCAGCTTTTTGGTTTCTTGTTTGCGACCTGATCCCCCACAGGTTTCACACTTATCCTCAATCACCTGTCCTTCGCCGTTACAAGTGGGACAGACTGAAACTTGAGTGAAACTGCCAAAGGGGGTACGAGTAGCGCGACGCACTTGTCCTGTACCGCTACAGGTCGAACAGGTACGTGGTCGAGTTCCCGGTTTTGCTCCGGTACCGTTACAGGTATTACAGGTTTCTTGGTGAGGAATCCGAATTTCCTTTTCCCCACCGAATACAGCTTCCCGGAATTCCAGCTTCAAGTCTAGGCGCAGGTCATCCCCTCGCACAGGTCCACCACGCCGACGCGCCGTTTGCTGACCCGCACCACCAGCAAAACCACTGAAGAAGCTTTCAAAGATATCGGCAAAACCCATATCCCCAAAATCGGGATAGCCAGCTCCAGCACCTGATGATACACCCGCCTCGCCAAAGCGGTCGTATCGTGCCTTCATCTCTGGTTCGGAAAGGATTTCGTAAGCTCGATTAATTTCTTTAAATCGCTCTTCCGCTCCTTGTTCCTTGTTAACGTCTGGGTGGTACTTCCGGGCAAGGCGACGGTAAGCCCGCTTTATTTCTTCTTTGTCAGCGTCGCGAGAGACGCCGAGAACGTCATAGTAGTCAGGCATAGAGCAATGCGGGAGGGTTGGATTACGTTAGGGGGTGGGTTGATAGTGATAGTCTGTTCAGGAGATCGGCTTGAGCGCCACCGATGGCTGATATCCGGCTCACCTGCACGTCTATCCATTTTGGATCAAAAAACCAACGAATTGCTACTTCCATTTATGCATTACCTTAGTCAACTGTTTCATAGTCAGCATTATTTACGGTTTCATCCTCAAAGTTAAGAATTAACTCTTCTTCTTCGGGTTCCGATTCTGAGGGTTCACTAACCTCTACTGGTGAAGCAAGTTCTTCCTCGCTTTCGCTAATCTCATCGGGTTCCAAATCGGGCGCACTTTGCTGGTAGACGGCTGCACCAATAGTAAACAGCGTTTGTTGGAAATCTTCCAGTTGCTGTTTAACGTCCTCAACCGTAATCGAGGGGTCTTTGAGCGCAGCTTGTAGCTTTTGCTTTTTCTTCTCTCCCTGCGCCTTCAAGTCCTCACGTACCAAATCGGCATTGTCTTTTAGGGTCGATTCGTAACTGTAGAAGAGGCTTTCGGCTTGATTTTTCAGTTCCACCAGTTGCATCCGACGGCGGTCTTCTTCGGCATATTGCTCTGCTTCTTGGCGCATCCGTTCCACTTCGCCACCACTTAATCCACCGGTGTTGGTAATTCGGATGCTTTGCTCTCTTCCTGTACCTTTATCCGCCGCTGAGACGTTAAGAATTCCATTGACATCGATATCAAAGGATACCTCAATTTGAGGCACACCTCGGGGAGCCGGAGGAATGCCTGCTAGTAGAAACTTACCCAAGCTTTTGTTATCACGAGCCATCGCCCGTTCACCCTGGAGGACGTGAATTTCCACAGAGGTTTGCCCGTCCGTCGCCGTGGAAAAGATTTGGGATTTACTGGTGGGTATTGTGGTGTTACGCTCGATAATTTTGGTGAAAACTTCGCCCAAGGTTTCAATTCCCAGTGAGAGCGGGGTCACGTCTAGCAACAGCAAGTCTTCAACTTCACCGCCCAAGATGCCCCCTTGAATAGCTGCACCTAGGGCAACGGCTTCATCGGGGTTGACTGATTTATCTGGCTGGCGACCGCCGAAAAACTTACTAATCGCTTTCTGGACGGCTGGGATGCGAGTCGAACCCCCGACCAGCAGAATCCGGTCGATATCATCGGGCTTAAGTTCACCATCTTTGAGCGCCTGTTTTACGGGTTCGATTGTACCTTTAATCAGGTCGATCGCCAGTTCTTCAAACTTCGCTCGTGACAATTCCATCTCTAGATGTTTCGGACCCGTTTCATCTGCCGTAATAAACGGCAGGTTGATCGAGGTGTTCAACATACTAGAGAGTTCAATTTTTGCCTTTTCTGCGGCTTCTCGCAAGCGCTGTAACGCCATCTTATCGGCGCCGATATCGATGCCTTCTTGTTCCTTGAACTGCTCAATCATCCAGCGCACGATTACGTTATCGAAGTCATCGCCTCCTAAATGGTTGTTGCCAGACGTGGCTTTGACTTCAAATACGCCGTCACCCAGTTGCATGACCGAGACATCGAATGTACCGCCGCCTAAGTCAAAGACGAGGACTTGTTGTTCTTGGTCTTGCTTATCCAGACCATAAGCCAACGCTGCTGCGGTTGGTTCGTTGATGATCCGCAGCACTTCTAGACCTGCGATGGTTCCAGAATCTTTGGTGGCTTGCCGCTGAGCATCGGTAAAATAGGCAGGTACCGTGATTACCGCTTGTTCTACGGGTTCACCGAGAAAGTTTTCGGCATCGGCTTTGAGCTTTTGCAGGATCATGGCAGAGATTTCCTGCGGCGTATACTGATGGGAGCGGATTTGGACATCAACGGTATCGTCGCGACCCTTGATACAGGTATAAGGAACTCGCGATCGCTCCTCTACCGTGTCATCCCATCGACGACCAATAAACCGTTTAATACTATGGACAGTATTTTCAGCATTGGGAACTGCCTGACGCTTCGCCAGTTGACCAACCAAGCGCTCATTCGATTTGCCAAATCCCACAATACTCGGTGTGGTTCGTCCGCCTTCCGTGTTGGAAATGACGAGGGGCTGACCTCCTTCCAGGACAGCCACGCAACTATTCGTTGTGCCCAGGTCGATGCCAATGACTTTTCCCATAGCGCTTCGGCCTATTTGATCGGTAAGGTTTTCTTCTTTAGGTGGTAATCTGTGGCTACAGAACTCGCCTGATGTTCGCTCAACCGTTTTTTTCGGGTTGATTAAACCAGCTACAGCTACTTAGACAAGATCTATTTTAGAGACAGACAAGTCGGGCAGGTATACCCCTGCCGCTTAAGTTTCTGGTTCTGCCGAGGTGTCCTCCTCTGAGGTTACCATGGGTTCTGGAGCCGCAGCAACTTTAACCATGGCATGGCGCAGCACGCGATCGCCTAAGAAATAGCCACGAATAAGCTGTTCCATGACGATTCCTTCGCCGTATTCATCGCTCGGCTGCCGCATCACCGCTTCGTGGAAATTGGGATCAAACTCCATTCCTTCCGGACGCATCGGCGAAACCCCTAAGCGTTTGAAGGCCTCCACGAGTTGCTTGTAAATTGCCTGATAACTCTTATGCACCGCCATCTCCCCATCATTTTGAGGTTTGATGTGCGATCGCGCCCGATCAAAGTTATCGACGACGGATAATAACTCGCCCAGAGTATTACGCTTAACTTGATGTTCTAAATCTTCTTTTTCTTTCGCCGTCCGCTTGCGGAAGTTATCAAAATCGGCAGCCATCCGCATGGATTGGGTTTTAAAGGCTTCAAATTGCTGATTAATTTCCTCAATTTGAGCTTTAAGGAGTTCATTTTCCTGCTTTAAGGTTTCGATAACCGCGACATCCTCCTGACTCGGCAATCCGGCGGAGTCTGATTCAGCAGACTCACTCTCTACACCTTGCCCTGCCGAAGTTTTTGTCGCTTCGGTTGTCACTTCAGAGGTTGCCGCTTCTGCCGTTGATGGTGACTCAACCTCAGGTTGTGTCCCAACCTCCACCTCGGAAGTTGCCTCATTTAAATCGGGGTTATCTGAATTCACTGCCTTATGCTTATCTGTTTGTTGCAACGTAGTATTTTGTTGTTTTTCTTCGTCACTCATGATTCACTCGTACTAAAAACTTGATCAATCTCCTGCTCCTTCTAGGATGGCAACGTTTACCTTGCCCAGATTAACGGCAAGATTTAGGGTAGGCTAAAGCCCCAGGCATCAAGTCGGGATTGCTACCTCCTCAAATCCTAGTACATACTGGTGAAAATTGTCTGTTAATGTCTATTGATTCAATAGCACCTGAACAGGATTTCCCGGAGCATGTTCCAGAGGTTAGCCACGTCTGGGAGACGGGGAGTATTTTTCCGGCTGGGTATTTGCCGCCACCCTGCACGAGTAGAGCAACCCTAACCTAGAGATGGGCGAGACTGAGTTTAATTCCAAGGGGTGTAAAACGGTTAAGATAAAACTTGTGGCGGTATCCCCATTTATAATAAGGAATAGAGTATTCTATCAGGGTATAGAGGACTAATTTTGACTTCAGTCAGAATTCTATCACGTTTAGATTATCTGAAGACTAGCATTTCACCCTTGCCAGGATATTGGTAACTCCAGCATGTTGGCATCCGACCTTATTCACGCCTCAAAGTGTTTCCCAGCATGGATACTCTGATCTAAACCCAGTGAGAAGGGAGCCATCCTGAGATCTGTCCAGCCATTTTATTTGAATCGGCGGCAAGGCGAATGGGGTTACCGTTGCCTTTTTCTCCAGTACGACAAAAGCTAAAACTTTTAGGATTTCTGTAATCTTTAAGGAGATAGTCTCACCCACTATGACTCAATCCCCATCATCATCAGCAAGACGTGCCCTTGTTGTCAAAAACGATTTTTCGCCCTTTGGAAATAAACTAGTTCAATCGGGTTACGTTGATGACGGTCAAATGCGGCAGGCATTGGCGGAAAGCCGTAAGTCAGGACGACCTCTAACCGATGTCGTTGAATCAATTACCGGGCGTCAGTTGCCACCCGACTTAGTGCGTCAGTACAAGAAACAGCAACTATTTGAACTAAAAATACTTTACGGTGTTGAATCTCTCGATCCGGAACTTAGTGAAATTTCAGGTCACCAAGTCAAGGAACTCATAGAAAGTTTGATTCCCATTGACATCTGTAGTCGCTATCGCTTGGTGCCATTATCCAAGAATGACACACAACCGCCATCGGTTCTGGTGGCAATGGTTGATCCGGATAATCTCGACGCCCAAGATGATCTGAACCGGATTCTGCGCCCTCAAGGGATTGGGCTACGGCGGATGGTGATTACCCAAGAAGACTATCAGCATCTGATTAATCAATATCGCGATAAAAAACTGGCACAAGAGAAGGAACAGGAAGCTGCCAAGCAGACAGACATCAGTAAGGATCTTGAGAATCTTGACACCCTTTCCGATGCACCGGACGAAACAGAAGCAGATTTAGGGGCAGCCCTGAATGAAGCCGGTGGTGCCCCGGTGATTAACTTGGTGAATAGAATCCTCGCCAAAGCCCTGCAAGAGGACGTATCGGACATTCACATCGAACCCCAGGAGGAATACTTACGTGTTCGCTTCCGCAAAGACGGCGTACTGAGGCAAGCCTTTGAACCCTTACCCAAAAAGATTAAAGATGCCGTTGCTGCTCGCTTCAAAATTATGTCAGATTTGGACATCGCTGAACGCCGAGTACCTCAAGATGGCAGAATTCGGCGCATGTTCCAAGGGCGCAAGGTTGACTTCCGGGTCAGTACCCTACCCAGCCGCTATGGTGAGAAGATTGTCCTGCGGATTTTAGATAACTCTAGCACCCAACTCGGTTTGGACATTCTGATCACTGACCCAGAAAGCTTGGAAATTGTCAGGGAAATGGCAGCACGCCCCTTTGGGTTGATCTTGGTCACGGGTCCGACGGGTTCCGGTAAATCCACAACCCTATATTCTATGCTGGCTGAGCGCAATGATCCAGGCGTCAATATCAGCACAGCAGAAGATCCAATTGAGTATTCCTTACCCGGTATTACCCAGGTGCAGGTACTGCGGGAAAAAGGGATGGACTTTGCCTCAATTCTGCGCTCATTTCTACGGCAAGACCCAGATGTGATTCTGGTGGGTGAGACGCGCGATAAGGAAACCGCGAAAACCGCGATTGAAGCGGCGCTCACGGGACACTTAGTCTTAACCACTCTCCATACCAATGACGCGGCAGGCGCCATCCCCCGCCTAGATGAAATGGGAGTTGAACCGTTCATGGTGTCGGGTGCGCTGCTAGGTGTGTTAGCCCAGCGCCTGATGCGGCGGGTTTGTTCGGAGTGCCGCACACCTTACCAACCTAGTGCGGCTGAACTGGCTCGATTTGGTTTAACTGCTTCCAGCGAAGGAGAAGTCACCTTATATAAAGCCAATACCCTACAACCCGATGAAATTTCCGAAGCTCGTTCTAAAGGAACACTCTGTCCAAAATGTAATGGGATCGGATACAAAGGACGAGTGGGTGTGTATGAAGTCATGCGGATGACCGAACGACTGCAAACCCTTATTAACGAAGGCGCGCCTGCCGAACGGCTGAAAGAAGCAGCGGTTGAGGAAGGGATGAAAACCTTATTATTCTATAGTTTAAACCTGGTGCAGGACGGTCATACAACATTGGAAGAAGTAGAACGGGTAACCTTTACTGATTCTGGTCTTGAGGCAGAACTGAAAGCCAAACGCAAGCAATCCCTCTCCTGTAGTACTTGCGGCGCCGGGTTACAACCGGAGTGGTTAGACTGTCCGTATTGTATGACCCCGCGCTTCCGTGACTAACTGTTGCGGCTATTCATGAATTGTTGTTGGCTTTAACCCCCAACAACAATTGATTCGGAAACAAACACTGATAACCAACAACTGATTCGTATTGGGAGACAACACCATGGCAATGGATTTAATTATTGAAGACTTGATGGAGCAGCTCATTGAAATGGGTGGCTCAGATATGCATATTCAAGCTGGGGCACCTGTCTATTTCCGTATCAGTGGTAAACTCCAACCCTTCGGGGAAGACCCCCTGAATCCCCAAGAATGTCAGAAGCTGATCTTCAGTATGCTCAATAACAGTCAGCGCAAGGAATTGGAGCAGAACTGGGAATTGGATTGCTCTTATGGAGTGAAGGGATTGGCTCGCTTCCGGGTCAATGTTTATAAAGAGCGGGGTTACTACGCGGCTTGCTTGCGAGCGTTGTCCTCCAAGATTCCCAACTTTGATCAGTTAGGTCTGCCTGATATTGTTCGGGAAATGAGCGAACGTCCTCGGGGATTAGTACTGGTTACCGGACCAACAGGTTCGGGAAAAACCACCACACTGGCGGCAATGGTTGATTTAATTAATCGTACCCGACCCGAACATATTCTTACCGTCGAAGACCCGATTGAGTACGTCTTTCCCAATATTAAAAGCTTAGTTCACCAACGTCAAAAAGGTGAAGATACTAAAAGCTTTGCTAATGCGCTCAAAGCCGCCTTACGGGAAGACCCGGATGTGATTCTGGTCGGCGAGATGCGGGACTTGGAAACCATTTCCCTGGCAATTTCAGCCGCAGAAACAGGTCACTTGGTCATGGGAACTTTGCACACCAGTTCCGCCTCTCAAACCGTAAACCGGATGCTGGACGTGTTCCCCCCTGAACAACAACCTCAAGTTCAAGCTCAGCTCTCAAACTCCTTAGTCGCCGTCTTCAGTCAAACCCTAGTACCCAAGAAAAACCCGAAACCCGGTGAGTTTGGTCGGGCAATGGCACAGGAAATTATGATTGTCACCCCGGCTATCTCTAACCTAATCCGTGAAGGGAAAGTTGCCCAAATGTATTCCGCCATCCAAACCGGGATGAAAATGGGCATGATCACCATGGAACAGACGTTGGCAAATTTAGTCAAACAAGGAACAATTTCCTTTGAAACAGCCGTGTCCAAGAGTTCTAAGCCCGACGAGTTACAGCGTATTCTCGGTGGAGCCGCCGGAGTGGCTGCAGGGGGCGGTAAAGTTGGTGCTAAGACTCGCTAAGTTATCGGGGTTAGTTTTTTCGTGAACAAAAAACATCACGAAAAAACTAGCCCTTCCCTTTAATTCTTTTTTCATTCAGACGCAAGCCATGCCTACCTTCATTGCTGAGGTTCGGGATTCCAAAGGAAACGCCAAAAAAGAGAAAGTGAAAGCTCTCTCTACTGATCAAGCCCGCGCCCACTTTCAAAATAAATATCCGACTGTTGGTAGTATTCAGAAAGCTTTTAGCCTGGAAGACCTGAATTTAGACGCAATCCAGGAAAAGATGACGAGTGTCAGTGTTAAAGACCGAGCCGTCTTTTCCCGGCAATTTGCGGTAATGGTGAATGCTGGAGTTGCCATCGTTCGCTGTCTGGGTATCTTATCTGAACAATGTGCCAATCCCAAGCTAAAAAAAGCGCTGACTGCCATCAGTACCGAAGTCCAGCAGGGAACCAGTCTCTCCGATTCGATGCGGGAGCATCCCGCCTGCTTCGACCAACTTTATGTCAGTATGGTGCAAGCAGGCGAGGTTGGGGGTGTCCTGGATGAAGTTCTCAACCGATTAGCCAAGCTGCTCGAAGATATGGCGCGGCTGCAAAATCAGATTAAGTCGGCAATGACTTATCCTCTGGTGGTGGGTGGCTTTGCTGTACTGGTGTTTTTGGGAATGACCATTTTCCTCATCCCTATCTTTGCTGGGATTTTTGAAGAAATCGGCGGAACATTACCAGCCCTGACTGCCTTTATGCTCTGGTTGAGTGGTGTTCTCAGAAGCTGGTACGCCCTGATTCCAGTTGGGGTGATCATCGTTACCACGGTTGTCGTCAAGCAGTACTACAAAACTCCACCGGGTCGCCTGCAAATCGATGCACTGCTATTGAAAGTACCTCTGTTCGGTGAACTGAATGAAAAATCATCAGTTGCCCGGTTTTGCCGCGTCTTTGGCACGTTGACTCGTTCGGGGGTTCCTATTCTCAATGCATTAGATATTGTTCGGGATACGTCAGGAAACCAAGTGATTGCTAACGCTGTGGAAGCTGCCAAGCAGGAAATTCAGCAAGGGGGTTTGATCAGTGTTGCCATGCAAAATGAACAAGTTTTTCCCAGTTTGGCAATTCAGATGATTAGTGTTGGCGAAGAAACAGGGGAACTGGATTCAATGCTGATGAAGGTTGCTGATTTTTATGAAGATGAAGTTGAGCAAACCGTAAAAGCTTTGACCAGTATTTTAGAACCCGTGATGATTATTGTCATTGGGGGAATGGTGGGTACAATCCTGGTTTCTATGTATCTGCCCATGTTTAAAGTCTTTGAAACCTTGGGTTAAAAGGGGAAAGATTTCCAGTATATGGAGCGCCCATTCCTACAATCATCTGATCGTAGAGGATTTGCCGCGTTGATTCAGCTACTCGTACAGCACACAGGAAATCAAACAACCTTTCACGCCTTACTGAAACGCTTGCCAGGTAGGCATTTTCAATTTTGAAGGCGTGAATTTCTAGGGAACGGTACTAGCAACATGAGCAACCTCTACTGATTTTCCACGACTGTTCGTGAGTATTATTTAAACTAGTCAACAAGACGTTAGTGAATTGCCACTTATTTTAAAATGCCAGTTAAACAATCTAATTACGAAATCAGCTTAGCCGAATATAGCCACCATGAGGGGGCGCTAGGGCTGCTGAAGCAACATCGACCTTACCTGGAAATGATTCCTAGTATGCGCCGCCCTTCGGAAAGTGTGATCACAATTCCTCTACCCATTGTGCGCCTTCGTCATCTCCAATCATCGACAGGACATTCTAACCTGACAAGCTTGAACGGAACTGTTGGCTTACCCTGTGATGTTGTCATGTTGATGTGTGATCCGGAATGGAAAATAAAAATGGGGGTGGAAATTCTCATTTTCATCCATCGCCCCCATGAAGATTTTTCGGATTTATTGAGTCGTTGGCGTCAGACTCAAGTGTTGCTAGACAAAGATTATGAGTGGCTTATGCCCCCCCGCCATCAACACATTCTCAGCGAAGGCGTTGACCAGATTTATCCGTTATTCGTGATCTTCCCGGACACACCTCAACGAATTCAACGCGGTTTACGAGGTGCGGATTTACCTTTTGTCATGCAAAGTCCCGATTATGTGATGGAAGAGGAACAACCAGAAAGCTTGTCTACCGAACATCCACCTGCTTAGTGCAGGGGAGATGGGAGAGATGGGGGAGTTACTCTTGCATTCGCTCAGGGCGGGTTGAGTTCCATCTTTTGTGAGGTCAGAAACGATAATAGTGAAAAGAGCCCCTACAAACCCGGTTCCCTGAGCGAAGCGAAGGGTTCCCCAATCCCAAATCACCATAGACTATCGAACAAAGTGTGGCATCACTTCAGCCGCTGTTAATAGACCGTAAAGACCTCGTTGATGTAATGATATTCCTGCTTTGAGGTAGCCAAAGGCAGGACCACAGACATTAGCCGCCATACTGGTTTCGTCACCTAGAGTAAAGGTATGGGTTGAGATTTTGCCCTCAAAGGTTCGTCCTGTGACTTGGACATTCGTACTCAAGGGTTTTTTCGGATTACGGGTATCAACCACGCCGCCGACGGTGACGCGATCGCGAGAACATATCCCGGCTAATTCTAACATCACATCATCGGCATGTTCCATATTCTCTAAGGTGATAATGCCATTGGTTTGATCCAGGAGGGCTTCGACATCCGCATCACTCATCTGACGTGCCTGTTCTACATCGTAGCCGGGAAGATGGGCAATATCTTCTCGAATCGTGGCTCGATAGGCTTCCCAATTAGCAATACCCACACCAAAGGTAATGTTAACGCTATGAATTTCAGCATAGCTTTGAGCCGCGATCGCAGCAGCAGCCGTTAACAGTCCTGGTGTAGCCCCACATCCCGCCATGTAGGTGATTCCCGCCCCTTGGAGTTCATCTTTCATGGCGAGTAACTGTTCCACCGCACTGGTGCGCTTGAGGGCGTCTACGAGTACTCCACGCCACCCTGATTGGATAAACTGACGGGCAACCGATGCCATAAACGTATTCGGCAAATTGGGTAGGGCAAGGAAATATCCATCCACCGCCGCGTTTTCGATTAAGTCGGCAATTGTGTTGTTGCTGAGAGTGCCTGCGGGTTCTAGATAACCCAGTGACCCTTGATTATGATACATTGCGATCGCGCGATCGGGATCTAACCCAGTAGCATTGTATGCCCAGCCCTGTTTATCAGCAGCAGCTACCCAAATCATCTCACGTTTACCAGCCAGCACTCTAGCCGCCGCTTGTCCTAATCCGCCAAAGCCTAAAATACCGACTCGAATGGGTTTGTTTACCGTAGAATCCATCGAATTCATCAATTGCGTCTCACTCAACAAATTTCTATTATCTACCCCATCTCCCTCATCTCCCAGACACGCCAGGACGAAGCATTCGCGTTTAAACTTGAGTAGAAACCCGATAAATTTGGGCGCGAACATTTCCCAGACGTACCATGGCACTCCGCCCCTCTGGGATTGGGCGAAGCATTCGCGTTTAAACTTGAGTAGAAACCCGATAAATTTGGGCGCGAATGCTTCGCCCCTACAGAATCTCCATGTATATTTTTGTTAAGAACGGAGTTTGGATAATTCTGCCGCTTGACTGGGAGGGAAAGATACGCGAAACTTAACAAAAGGTTAGTGTATGATACTAATCAAGTATTAATTTCTGTTAAATTTTGATTCGCTATGATGCGAATAATAACGAGAGACTACTCAACTAGCGAGAGAGCTGGTTAGGTAGGCTCACAGGCTGTAGCTGAATTGGTGTTACAGCATAGAACTGGAGGACTGACCCAACCGTTAACAAACTGATGGAAACCTTAGAATTTGTCATTTATCCAGATGGTCGAGTGCAAGAGAAAGTCACGGGTATCGTTGGCGCCTCTTGTGCAGAAGTGACCGCTGCCATTGAAGCTCAGTTGGGGCAAGTCGTCTCAATGGAGCATACATCTGAGTACTTTACCCAACCGACTCAGCAGTCGGCAACAGCAACGGCGCAAGCGACCTATAGCTCTTGGTAAGTTTTTTTGTTCAATTAGCTTTCTTTAACCAAAATGTCACATTTTAGCAACATAAAAACTCAAATCCGCAACCTTACCTCTTTACAATCGGCGTTAACTGACCTGGGCGTAGACTGGGAAGCAGG
This sequence comes from Coleofasciculus sp., assembly GCF_046565525.1. NCBI lineage: Bacteria > Bacillati > Cyanobacteriota > Cyanophyceae > Coleofasciculales > Coleofasciculaceae > Coleofasciculus > Coleofasciculus sp. The sequence goes on from NZ_JBKHUP010000139.1 coordinate 16,801, forward strand.
TCCGAGTGAAGTGCGTGGGTATCGCGGTCAAACCCGAACCGCCGAAGTTGTCATCGAACAAGAGAATAACTATGACGTCGGTTTTGCCTGGAATGGTAAAGAATACGAGCTGGTTGCAGACCTACAATACTGGCAACAGCCTTTATCCGTAGAGGGTTTCCTCAACCGTATCACCCAGCGGTATGCGTTTCATACCGTAATGAGTGAAACTGCCAAGCAAGGGTTTCAAGTTGCCCAACAAGAAAATAATCAAGATGGTTCAATCCGTTTAGTCGTCCAACGCTGGAGTGCGTAATGTCTGATTTCTCCCCGACACCAGAGCGTTCAGGTTTAGAACCCGAACTCGGCGGCGTCTTCCGAGATGCACCAGAGCGTTCAGGTTTAGAACCCGAACTCGGTGGTGAGCTGCGACAGAAAGGTGTTTATGTCGATGAAATCACTTGTATTGGCTGTAAGCATTGTGCCCATACAGCTCACAATACATTTTACATCGAGCCAGATCATGGGCGAGCGCGTGTCTTTCGCCAAGATGGGGACCCAGAAGATTTAATCCAAGAAGCGATTGATACCTGTCCCGTTAATTGCATCAACTGGGTAGACTATACCGAACTCAAGCAGCTAGAAGAAGAGCGAGAGTTTCAGGTTATTCCAGTTGCTGGATTTCCGATTGATTCGGCTGTCGTGGCGACCAAAATGCGGCGCAAGAAAGCGCTTAAGCAATATAAGGCAAAAACACGCAAAAAAAAATAGACTTTTTGTTACAGTCTCTGGTACAACAAACCTCGATGGTTCATTGCCGTTGAGGTTTTTTTGTCATTGGTTATTTGGTAAGGATTCAGGTCTGTGTTTAGCTTATTAATCAGCCTGGGGGCGCTCGCCGTGACCAAATAACTTTGAAAGGGAC
>NZ_JBKHUP010000140.1:0-17703 GCF_046565525.1 Coleofasciculus sp.
TCCCTTTCAAAGTTATTTGGTCACGGCGAGCGCCCCCAGGCTGATTAATAAGCTAAACACAGACCTGAATCCTTACGTTTTTGGCATCAACAGTTTAACTATATAAAACAGCAACAAAAATTAGCCCAGATCCAATGGCAGGCTATTCAAGAACTCAGTTTACCCTTATGGATGGGAGTATACCCTCTCGGTCGATACTTGTATTCCTATATGCCCAAAATGCTCAAGCGATATGTTCGACGTAATTTGGCTCAATCTAGAGAAAAAGATATAGCAAAGAGATAGATTGTTATTGGCCCGATGAATCCACGAATTACTCATGCAAAAATGTCAGAAATCCCCCCTCACCTGAACTACGAACTTAAAAATCATCAATCTCAGCGCATTCATCAGGCAATGCTTCAGGCAATATGTTCCTCAGTTCGTCTAGTTTTAGAACAAACAAATCAGCAGTCTATTAGTATCTTAGATGTAGGATGTGGACGGGGAGAGCTGTTACAATCTCTTGTTCAAATTCCCCATGTTTCAGTTCAAGGTATTGATCTCGATCCCACCTGTGTTGAACTATCCAGTCAATTTGCATCTTGTCGTGTAGGTTCAGTTGAAGCGTTAGATCAATACTACTCTCCCGAAAGCTTCGATCTCGTAATTGCCTCTCATGTCCTAGAACACATCACTAACCCCACTCTCGCACTGCTCAAGCTAGCTTCAGTAAGTCGGAATTGGGTATTGATTGCTCTTCCTAATCCTGTTAGACCCTCTAGACTGCTTCAATACTTAAAGGGTAAACTTCACGCTGATCATCCGACTCATTGTCAAGTTTGGGATCCTGGTCATCTCGCTAACTTTATTGAGACATTTGGTCATTTAAAAATTTATCAGTGGCAGCCCGATATTGTAACTGTTATTCCAGGACGATTCTTGTCTGTACCATTATTGAGTTTCATGCTAAAGCCTTTTATTATAGCAGAGACTACACTGTTAACCCGGTTATTTCCTCTATTTGCATCAAGTCTAATTGTGCTATCAACCAAACACCGTGATTATGGTTAAAAAACGAATTTTAATGTTGTCCACTTGTATGGGACTCGGTGGTGCAGACCAACAGATTTTGTACCTTGTTCGGACTTTACTCAAACGGGGGTACGAAATTCAAATTGTTTCTATGACACCTTTGGGTGCCATGGGGAAAGAAGCTCAATCAGAGGGTTTACCCATTCAAAGCCTTAATATGAAACGGGGTGTCCCCGACCCTAAAGCAATCTTCAAACTTGCCCGAATACTGCATCAATTGCAGCCGGATATTCTCCACAGTCACATGGTTCATGCTAATTTCCTGGCACGGGTGAGTCGGTTATTTTCTAACGTGCCTGTGCTAGTTTGTACAGCACACAATATTAACGAAGGAAATCGATGGAGAGAAGTTATTTATTATTTAACAGACTCTCTGTGCGAAATAACTACTCAAGTGAGTCAGGCAGGAGCTGAACGATATGTGAATATCAAAGCTGTACCAACAACAAAAAATAGGGTGATTCCAAACGGCATAGATATTCAAAAATTTAAACCCAATCTAGAAGCAAAGCAACGTCTACGACATGAGTTAAGTTTAGAGAGGCAATTTATTGGGTTAGCCGTAGGGCGATTTCGTCCACCCAAGGATTATCCGAATTTACTCCAAGCCTTTAGCCGAATAAAAGTCAATTCTATCAATACAGTATTAATTATTGTTGGCGAGGGAAGTCTTAAGCCAGAGATGAAAGCCTTAGGCAAAACTATTGGCATTCATGAGCAAGTTAAATTTTTGGAACCAAGAAGAGATATTCCTGACTTAATGAACATTGCCGATGTCTATGTAATGTCTTCTGCGTGGGAAGGAATGCCAATGGTACTTTTAGAAGCGGCATCGGTTGGGCTACCAATTGTGGCGACTGATGTAGGTGGTAATCGGGAAATTGTATTGGATGGCAAAAATGGTTTCTTGGTTCCCCCTCGCCATCCAGACGCTTTAGCACAGGCGCTGGAACGGATGATGAATTTATCTCCACAAGAACGTCAACAGATGGGGCAGTTTAGTCGAAAGCATGTAGAGCTTAATTACAGTATTGAGCGAGTCGTAGATAGGTGGGAAGAACTCTACCAGCAGTTGCTAGACAAAACCAGCTCACAGGATAAGGGCGTATAGTTGTTGTGCGCCCCAACCAATAATCTGTGTTACAGCAAATCCGCCTTTTTAACCCCTTTTTTACTATGGCGATTAAAATCGCTGCTACACAAACCAAGTCTGCCGACGCTTCGGCAAGCTTCGCTAACGCGGACAGAATTATCAAGGGGGTAATCAACCCAGATTTGGTATTACAGCCAAATAAGAATTGCTGTACCTAGACAATCAATTCAAGCGTTAACTCCGTGTTTCTTCATAAAAGCTTTATAGAATCAGTAAATTCTTTGGCACAAATATTGAAGTTTTTGTGATGATTCCGAGTTTTTCCGGAGTCCGATTCTCCTGAGGGGAAGCTACGATGCGGATGATAGAGCCATCTCTACCTGATTGGAATTGACCCCTTGAAAAATAATACAGATTATGAAGTCGATTCGAGTGAATCAGTTGATTACACTTAATACTTATTTACTTAGTCTTTTGACTATTGTCTTGCCTAAGACTGCCTACGCAATCAACCTGGTGGTTAACAGTGACTTTAGCGCTGGCAACACCGGATTCTATAGCGACTATAAGTATAATCCGCACAATCTGCATCCCCCTGCTGTTTATACCGTCAGCATAAATCCCAGGGCTGTGCATACCCGCTGGACAGCCTTTGGGGATCATACGACGGGCAGCGGAAACATGATGATTACCAACGGTAGCACTACCGTTGGTAAAATAGTTTGGCAGCAAACTCTCCCGGTTACACTAAACACGCAATATAACTTTGCTACATGGATTACCTCCACGTTCCCCAATTCGTTTGCTCAGTTACAATTTGCCATCAACTCAACCCCAATAGGCTCCCTCTTCACGCCATCTGACATTCCTGGAGTCTGGGAACAGTTCAGTACAACTTGGAACTCAGAATCCAACAGTTGTGCGACCATCTCAATTGTGAACCAAAATGCCACTTTTGATGGTAATGATTTCGCACTTGATGATATTTCGTTTGAAGCGGTTTCGACAGCCACCCCAATACCTGAACCAGCTTCAGGGCTGAGTTTATTAGCATTTGGTAGTTTAGGCATTGGCTCTGTGCTTACTCGGAAAAAGAAGCGGTAAGCTTAGCCGCAACTCTTATCCAATGATTATTGGGGGGTTCTATCGCCTGCTCTTGAACACTCTGCGAGTCAACTATCCTCCTTGAGATAGAGTTCCTTTTACAAACCCTTATGCGACATTTTGTTCATTGAGTCGCAAGACTTGACTAGCTACCACCCAATCCAAAATACTTCTCCCTGATGGAGGCAAGCGCTATATACATCACCCAGATAGTCATATTTCTTCCAGATTCTTCACCAAACCAAGGTAAATGCTTATACTGGAAGATAGCTTAGCGATGCCATTCACCTATCCATATTAGTAGGATATGTCGTGTGAAGTTCAAGCAAATGTGTTCTCGCCGGAACGATCGCGGCTAAGCTGAGTGGTACAATAGGGGTGGTGAACGCGATAACGGGATTGGGCTACATTTTTAGTAGCAGTGAGTGGAAGGCTCGGCTGTTGAAACTCATCTTCATTATCGTCGGTAGATGGGTATTGACGGCTCGCAGGGCAATGGTTGTGTTTCAGAATCAGGATGATCGGCAAGTTTTCACCACCCTGAAGCTGACTAATCCCTACCGCGCCGTACTGATCAGAAGTTCGGGTATCGATTTGCAGCGCTTTTCACCGCCGCCTCATCCGCCAGATGTTCCGCTAACGCCAGTCGTCCTGCTTGCTGCCCGCCTGACTAGGGAGAAAGGTGTTATAGAATACGTTGAAGCTGCCCATATTCTCAAAGCTCGCGGAGTTAGGGCAACGTTTCAGATCGCGGGTGAGCCTGATCTGGGCAATCCCGCTTCAATTTCTAAGACAATTTTACAACGCTGGCAACAAGAAGGGATAGTTGATCTGCTCGGTCATTTGGAGAACATTGAACATTTCATTGCTCATTCAACCCTTGTCGTACTACCCTCCCACGGTGGGGAGGGTGTTCCTCGTATTTTATTAGAAGCGGCGGCGATGGAAAAACCCCTGGTAGCCACTGATGTCCCTGGCTGTCGAGAGGCTATTGACCCTGGTAAAAATGGCTTTTTAGTTCCGGTTAAGGATGCGGCGCGGTTGGCTGATGCGATTGAGATCCTCTTAAACGACGCCAATTTTTGCCAAGCCATGGGAGTCGCTGGGCGAGAAAAAGTCTTGCGAGAGTTTGATGATCGCAGCGTGATTCAAAAAACAGCCAACGTTTACAAAGCCATAGGTGTACCACTACTGCACGTTCAACAACAGGTTTGTTGAACAACCTAATGCCATGCCACCCTTACTCAAAATCTTCGATTTGGGTGAGGCAGACATTTAGGAATTGGTATTAAGAAGATGTTCAATACTGCTGTTGATACTATCATGTTTACGTGGCTTTTGGTTGTAGTATGACAAAATTGAATCATGTATGTTGGTATTTCTATAGCCATTTTTAAGGGCAAAACGCCTCAAAATCTTGAAATAGGGCTGACTCAATTTTTCCAAAGTGTATCAATCAAACCTTAGAAGAGGGTTGACAACTCAGAGCCGCTTTAGGATAAGCAATCCGCTGGTGATTGCACTGTTGCCAAACTTTGACAAAGACTTCCGCCGTAGTCAATAATTCCTCTTTTGTTAACCCAGAATCGACTAACTGGTTATCTTCCCATCGGGCTTTGAGGATTTTCTTAACCGTAATTAAAGCCGTATCCGGGGTAACATCCTTAAGCGATCGCAACGCCGCTTCACAAGCATCTGCCAGCATGACAATTCCCGTTTCCCGCGACTGGGGAATGGGTCCATCATAACGAAAGTCTACCTCGTTTACAGACTCCCCTGCCTCTTCCTGAATTCGTTGTTTGGCTTGAAAGTAAAAATAAGAAATCAGTAGTTTGCCTTGATGTTCGGGAATAAAATCGCGAATCGCTTTCGGTAACTGATGTTTGCGAGCCATAACCAGCCCTTCAGTGACGTGCTTTTTAATAATCGCGGCACTTTTCCAAGGGTCATTAATTTGATCATGCTTGTTGGGACCACCCATTTGATTTTCAATAAATCCCAACGGATCATGCATTTTACCAATATCATGATACAAAGTTCCCGCCCGCACCAGTTCCACGTTACAGTGAAGCTCACGGGCAGCCGCTTCAGCTAAGGAAGCAACAAACAACGTATGTTGAAATGTGCCTGGCGCTTCCGTAGCCAGCCGTTTAAGCAATGAACGGTTAGGATTGGACAACTCCGCTAAACGAATCGGTGTCACCAAATCAAACAACCGTTCTAGATAAGGAGATAGTCCCAAAGCCACAATACTCCAGGCTAACCCCGCTACCCCATATAGAGCCGCACCGGGTAGCACCGCGTACCAAATTGTGCCAGCACTGGCACTCATAATCAGATTCAGGAGCAGATTAACGCTGCCTTGGGTCAAGCCTACCACACCGCCTAAGAGCGCCAATTCCTCACGCGATCGCATCCGTCCCGCAATCAACGCTCCCACCAAACCTCCTGTGCCACCCGCGATTAAAAATTCCCAGCTCACCTCCATACTAAACGTCACCAACCCAGTCAACAGAATCACTAACGTCGCGCCCAAACTCGACCCATAGAAACTCCCCACTAACAACCCAATTGCGGGCAGGCTATTATATTGACCCCCCAATAGTGCCAGGACGGGTGTACTCCAACTCAACAGCAGAACCAAAATATGGTCACGTCGCCGCAGGGGGGGATGGACTTGACGTTCGACCAACCAAAAAATACCCACCGCCCCGGTGACTAAACCGCCAAATCCAATCAGCCCTATCCAATTAATTTCGCGACGACTCAAGCCATAGTGATCCAGCAGAACAAAATCCGCCTGGGTGATTGCCTCCCCCTCTGCGACAATCACTTCTCCCTCAACAGCCGTAACCATCACAGGTTCCACAGCCAGAGCGGCTTGTTCTGCCCTGCGTTTAGTTTGTTCTTTGTCTTCAATTAAATTGGGCTTTAAGTTATAGGTGAGGAGTTTAATGGCTAAGGGTTGTGCCTCAGCCGGAATCAGCGTACTCACCTGCACCGTTACCGCATCTTCTAATAGATCCGAGGGGAGTCCCGGCGGAATCCCTTGAGTCAGAATATTCAGAGTTGCGCCCTTAATTCCCTGTCGCGTTTCCTGCCAAGCGGAATCAGACAAGTCGAGTAGGGATGAATCGTAGGCAGGAGTTGATTCACTCGTCACACTGGATGAAACCTGAGCCAATGCCTGTTGGTAACCCTGACGGGCAAGGTTTATTGTCTCAATCAGCTCAGAGAATGCTTGTGCAGACACTATTTGACGGTAACTTTGCAATTCGCTCACCGCTTGGGTAAACGCCCGCGTCAACGGTTTTTTCTCTCGGTTAGGGATGACTACTCCCGGAGCAAAGGGATTGATCGGAGCATTGTCTTCGGCGAAAGCGACAATCGCTTGCCATTCCCATTCTTTACTCTGGCGTAGATACTGCTGGGTGGTGGCGGACAGCACGGAGGTTGGCACAAAGGGAAAGGAACCGCTGACTTGTCGCCATTCGTCCATTTTTTCCAGGGATTGCTGGAGGTTTTGACTAATCTCTTGGGTCAGAGATTGATCAATCATTAAAACTGGGAACGAACCCGTGCGAGCGGCTTTGCGTTTTTCTTCTGTGGTTTTTGTGTCCTCAACACTAGCGTCAAAGGGAGCGGGGATAGTGTAGGGCGCCTCTCTACCCACATCGAGGGTTGGTTGATTGTAGAAGCGGTTTCCCATCACGCTGGTGAGGGAAACGACTGCCAATACCACCATGACAGGTGAACGTCCTTGACGCTTTCCTGAGTGCCGTGGATTGCCTTTTTGACCCGAGCTAGGACGGTTTTGTTTTGACCAATGACCTGGCTTTTTTTGATCGGAGGAAAGATCAGCATCAGACCCTCCGAATGGAAGGATAGTGCAAAATTGCTCAGATTTTTGCCGCAGGTGGTTTAGCTGTTGCGTCAACGAGTGGAGCGTTTTCATAGCAGAGGAGTTGCCTTTTTTGCTTATTCGGCGAGAAGCCTCACACTTAACTCAATAAGAGTGAGTGTGTTAGCGGAGTGGGGCTTATATCCCGATGAATCCCTAGTAATGCCCTCTCAAGTGGCATTGCATCCTTTGGGATGGGGGATTCAACAGCCAATTTTATTCCCAGGTTTTGTGTTTTCAACACTTCTCTTCTCACATAGCGCCTGATGTTTAAGTAAGAACCGCTTCAGAGTTCACAACGGGGTATTTATGGACTGTAATGTCTTAGTTTAGCTTTTTTTAGCTTACAAAACATGGTTGACCCACCCCTACCTTAATAAACGACGTTGGATAACACCTGGTGCAGCGACGGCTGCTTGTTTGTACCGACCCTTGATTTTGTTTTGATCGTAAACCCCCAGCCAAACGGCAAAGAATTGATCGGTTAATTGTCGCCTGTTTTCGAGTGCCGGAATTTTTAGTGCAGCAACTCGCCAGCTTACTGGAATACCATTGATACCTTGATAAACACCCGCTAATGCCCCTGTCAGAGCCGCCGTAATCGGGTTATGGTAACCGCTACGAACGGCACGGAGAACACAGAGGCGAAAATCCTCTGGGGTATAGAGGAAACAGTAAAAGGCTAAAGCGATCGCCATATCTGAGGCATCCCCCCTATTGCCTAAATTTGCTGGCTCCCGTCGCACCTTCGCCGTGGTGGTTTCTAAATCTGCACCGGCTTCGATCAGGGTTTGGACTTGTTGTAATCCGTAGGCTAAGACCGTTGGTTGTGTTCCCAAGCCTCTGAGGATATGGGGAATTAGGGTGGTTGGGTTGATTGTTTCGGTGAGCATAACAGCCATCGCCATCGCGATTGCCAACACCCCAGCCGAGGCGTTGGGTTCGACTTGCCAAATTGCCGCCGCCTGAATTATAGTCTGCCGTAACCATTCTGGATTTTCGTGAAAAAAAAGCGCCATTTGCAAGGAAAGCACAGCGGCTTCGCTACTTTGTGCTTTCCCTTTCAATTCTAGAAGTGAGGGTTGGGTTTGGCGACAATGAATGAGCCAATCGTCTATATCCAGCCTGCCTGTGTCAATTAGACTCTCAATTCCACAGGTGGAAATTTTACTCCAATCTGAAAGTTGGGGGATATAGAGGTGAGACTGAGGGGGTTTGGGTTGGCTTTTGGCTAACTGTAGCGATTTCCAGCCAACTGAACTACCGAGTTCTTGATCAGGCTGATGGCTGACAAGCTCACCGATCAAGCTACCCAGTAATGCTCCTTGAAATCGGCTGATCAGAGAATGCTGCATTAATTTGCTCTTGCCACGGTTTTCAGGGTATGGACGAGAGCTAAGAGTCCCAAGCGATAACTTTCGGCGCCAAAACCGCTGATTTGACCCACAGCTATGGGGGCGATGAATGAGTGATGTCGAAAGGGTTCGCGCTGATAGATATTACTCAGATGCACTTCCACTACTGGCAGGGCTACAGCCGCTAAGGCATCGCGCAGGGCTACACTGGTATGAGTATAAGCACCCGCATTAATTAAAATCCCATGATGCTGCGTTCTCGCTGCCTGTATGGCATCAACTAAAACGCCCTCATGGTTGGACTGTAACGTCACAACTTGACAGGATAAGGACTTGCCTTCCTGCTGCAAGAGTTGGTCGATTTCCGCCAACGTCACAGATCCATAAATACCAGGCTCTCGGAGTCCTAGGAGATTCAAGTTTGGACCATGCAGGACGAGAATACTCAAAGAACTCCGAACTTCGTTCGGCACGTCTCCAAATTACCGGGAACGACGGCGTGGATTGTGAACTGGAATGGGAATTGGTTCGGGTTCCGGCTGAGGTTCAGGACCCAAAAGGGTTTCAACCAGCTTACGTGCCCATTCTTTCAGTTTTTCCAACACCTTATCTATATAATCCATTAAACTGAATGCTCCTGTGAGACAACTTAATAGCTTTTTGAGAGTCTTAACAACAGGACGAGTGTTAGAGCTCTTTCTCCGCAAGACTTTGGGGACTATTGGATGCCAAACGTGGAAACCCTGCCCAAGTCAAGTTAAGACTATGACGCCGATATTAAACTGAGCAGTTTTCCTTTTGGGATACACCGTTAAATAAGACTTATGCCTGTCTAGGTATGGTTTTACACAACTAGGCTTGCCGCTTACTTCCTGCTTCACTCTGGTGGTGACGGCACTTAACCAGTCCACAGGCTTAAAGTTGGATGTAACTCACCCTTTGAATCTTTACAACCCATCTGTTGCATTTCTTAACTTTAAGCATAACACGACAGACCAAAGGCGAGCTATCCCCCAAAAGGAATCTGGAATCGATCCGGCGATCGCGACGGTTCCGTACTCCTCTACCTTTAGTTATAACTCAGGTTATACCTGAGCCGGATGGAATCGGCTCAGTAATCGGCGTCGCAGTTGGTCTAGGGCATAACAGGCACTCTGGTGACGAATCGAAGTCCGAGAGCGATCGCGACCAAAATTATATTTAAAACACTCCACTCTATCATCTGGCGTCGCCAGACCCATATAAACCAACCCCACTGGCTTAGATTCATTCCCCCCACCCGGTCCAGCAATGCCGGTAATACTCACACCCCAATCCGTCGCCAGCCGCGATCGCACACCCAATGCCATTTCCTGGGCGACTTGTTTGCTCACCGCTCCCCATTTATCCAGATCTGATGACGAAACGCCAAGTAAGGAGACTTTCACTTCATTGCTATAAGCAATTATCCCACCCTTAAAATACTCAGAACTTCCCGCAACGGCTGTCAACAGACTCCCTACCCCTCCCCCCGTGCAAGATTCCGCCACACTCACGGTTTGATTCGCTTCCCGTAAAAGCTGACCCACAACCGAGGCTATAGTATCTGTGTCTGAACCAAAATAGTCAGTTCCAGCAATTTGCCGCAAATCCTTGACAACAGGTTCAATTAGCTGTAATGCTTCACCTTGAGATGGCGCACGGGCAGAAACCCGTAACCGGACTTCTCCCTGAGAGGCGTAGGGGGCGACGGTGGGGTTCGTTAAATGGAAAAACGGCGCCACTTTTTCGGCTAAAGCCGATTCCCCAATCCCCCAGAATCGTAAGGTTTGACTGTAGATAATTTGTTTCCCCCAGCCTTGACCTTTGAGATAAGGAACCGCCGTTTCTTGCCACATCCCTTGCATTTCACTGGGAACACCGGGAAAGGTGAGAAGGGTTAAACCTGGGCGCGGTTGCCAAATTATACCCGGTGCGGTTCCAGTTGGGTTAGGTAGAACCTTAGCACCTTCAGGAATCAAGGCTTGCTTATGATTACTTGGGGTCATTTGACGCCCCCGTTGAGCAAATTTGCGAGCAATATCCTCGATAATGTCAAATTGCTCAATCAACCCAACGCCAAAAAAATCTGCTAAAGTTTCCGTAGTCAAGTCATCTGGCGTCGGTCCAAGTCCTCCCGTAAAAATCAGAATCGCCGAGCGTTCGCAAGCCATCGCCAAGACTTGCTTTAACCGAGAAGGATTATCTCCCACAACGGTTTGATAGTAGTGAGGAATACCCAGATCCGCCAATTCGCGAGCTAAAAACTGGGCATTCGTGTTGAGAATATCCCCCAGCAGTAACTCGGTACCAACACAAATGATTTCTGCGCTCATAGATTTGTTCTTTGTCCTTCGTCATTTGTCCTTGCTCAAAACAGGGAACAGGGAACAGGAAGAAAAAAGCCTCCGTGTTCTTCTAGTCCCAGTTATTCGATGTTACTGATCAACCATTACTCATTCCGAGAATACTGATTGTGGTAGGGAGGTGTGGAACATGGTCAAAAAAGGGACAAATGGCAAATGACGAATGACAAATTTATACGAGTGTGGGTACAGGAATATGCAGATGGGGGTATAAGGGGAAGCGATCGCACAATTGAGCAACGCGACGCCGACAGTCATCGGCGATGGTTTCATCCTCTGGATTGAGTAAGCGATCGGCAATAATATCACCAATCTCGATAAATTCAGTAACGCCCATCCCTCGTGTAGTCATCGCTGGGGAACCCAGACGTAAGCCACTGGTGACGAAGGGAGATTCAGGATCGAAGGGAACCGTATTTTTATTGGCGGTAATATTAACACCACTCACCAGTTGATCCGCCCGTTTCCCTGTCATGGAAATACAGCGTAAATCCACCAGCATTAAATGATTATCCGTGCCACCTGATACAATTTTCAGACCCCGTTTTTCCAGTTGACTTGCCAGGGCTTTGGCATTTTCAATTACATGAGCCGAATAGTCCTTGAACGCTGGTTTTAACGCTTCACCAAAGGCGACAGCTTTCCCCGCGATCGCATGTTCCAATGGACCGCCCTGAGTTCCCGGAAACACGGCTTTATCCAACTTTTTCCCCAGTTCAGGATCACGGGTGAGAATTAAGCCGCCTCGGGTTCCCCGTAGGGTTTTGTGCGTGGTTGTGGTGACTACATCACAATGGGGAATGGGGTTCGGATGATGACCCGTCGCCACTAAACCCGCGATGTGAGCAATATCCGCCATCAGGTAAGCACCCACTTCATCGGCAATGCTTCTGAATTTTTCAAAGTCAATAATTCGCGGATAAGCCGAATAGCCACAAATCAGGAGTTGGGGACGTTCTTTGAGAGCCAGCTCTCGCACCTGATCATAGTCTAGTTGCTCGGTTTCGGGGTTAACGCCGTAGTGACACACATTAAACCACTTCCCGGACACATTTACCGGTGAACCATGGGTGAGGTGTCCCCCATGGGATAGATCCATTCCCATAATCCTGTCTCCTGGCTTGAGCAGCGCCAGGAATACGGCAAAATTGGCTTGAGCGCCTGAATGGGGTTGGACATTCGCATGAGCTGCACCAAAGAGCTGTTTCGCCCGGTCAATGGCAAGCTGTTCTACTTTGTCGATGAATTCACAACCGCCATAGTAGCGCTTTCCCGGTAAGCCTTCAGCGTATTTATTGGTTAAAACTGAGCCTTGAGCCGCCAGTACCGCAGGCGAGGTAAAGTTTTCACTGGCAATCAATTCCAGATGGTCACGCTGGCGCTGGAGTTCAAGGCTTATCCCTTCAGCCACTTCTGGGTCAGTTTGGGCAAGAAAATCTAAGTTTGTTTGAGTCACGTCCGTCAATCCCTTACGATGCTATTGCCGTGCAGTTGGGTTCATACAAGTTTTACCACATTGCCCGTTGCCGTTGCTTTGCTCAAACCCTGACCCCACCTCCCCAGTTTTTCTCGGACGGTCAGTATTTAGTCACAAAAGTTAAGCTGTGTGTTGATCGAGAGCCTCTAGCTAAAGACATAAATTAAGATGGGATCAGCGGTCTAGTGGAGTTGACCGGAGGCGTTCTATGTTAGTTATTCTTACCGAAGAGCAAATTCTTTCCCCCAATCAAGTTTGTCAAAGCTGTTTACTGGCTGACAGCAAGGGTCAACCGCGTTGGCGTCAGGGTAAGCTGGGGTGTGGTCATGCTGTTCGTAAACTCACACCCCATCAACCGGAGCAATATGAATGTGAAATGGGTTTCCGCATCGCTAACCTTGAATAGTTTATCATCTGGGACAATAAACTGAACTACTGTCCGAGTCGGAAATAGTCCATAAATCCTGACATAAAACCCATAACAGATGACAGCGTTCATCGAAATGGGTCACCTACGTTATCCTGAAAATAGTTAGATAGCGATTTGAACCACCCGAAAAGGAGAAGCAACGATGACTTGGCGCGGCTCAACAACAGTTAAAGATCGAATTTTTGCAGCGCTGCCCTATCTGCTGCCTTTATTGTACGCACTGCCGTTTGGTATTTTTCTACTCAGACAGTTTCCTGTTCTAAATATTATTCTTGTACCGCTCTCTCCTTTAATTTTCATTCAAAGAACAATTCCATTTGCGGGACTGATTCTTTTCTTTGTCTTATTTTTAGCCGTTGTGAGAAATGAAAGGATTGCCCACTTTATTCGTTTTAATACGATGCAGGCGATTCTTTTAGATATTCTACTGGTTCTATGTAGTTTTGCTATGAGCATTCTCGGACGAGGATTGGGACCGAACTTTTTCATAGAAACCCTATCCAACGTGATCTTTTTAGGTACGCTTGCGGCTTGCGGCTACGGGATAGTTCAGTCATTGCTGGGGCGCTACGCCGAAATTCCTACACTTTCGGAAGCGGTTTACGCCCAAGTTCGATGATTGGTCATTGGTCATTGGTCATTGGTCAGGGTTGGAAGGCTATTTACAAACCTCACCCCGTTCAGCTTATTGCCATCGGCGGACTTAGCTCTAAATAAAAAAGGGCTAAAATTTACCTCGTCCCGGCTTAAAGGGTGACGGGCGCAGAACGGGGAACAACGGTGTTCTCTAAATGACCAATTCCCTCAATTTCCACACGGACGCGATCGCCGATTTGCATCGGACCAATTCCTCGGGGTGTACCGGTGAGGATTACGTCTCCGGGAAGCAATGTCATAATCTGAGAAATGTAGGAGACAAGAAACTCAGGAGCAAATACCATTTGATCAATGGACGCCGATTGTACCGGTTCAGGCGCATCATTTAAAAACGTCTGCAACTTCGCCCCCGCACTCAATTCCCGCACAATCCAAGGTCCTAGGGGACAAAAGGTATTAAATCCCTTTGCCCTAGTCCATTGACCGTCTTTTTGTTGTAAGTCACGGGCGGTGACATCATTGGCAATAGTATATCCCCAAATTCTTCCCTGGGCTTGTTCGGGTGTACAGTCTACACAGAGTTCACCAATCACCAGCGCCAACTCTCCCTCATAGTCCACCCGCTTTGACTGAGGCGGGAACTGGATTCCTCGATCCGCCGCTGTGATGGTTGTGGGAGGTTTGAGAAACAGTAAGGGTTCCTGGGGAACGGCTGTTCCCATTTCAGCGGCGTGGTCAATGTAGTTTTTCCCGACGGCGACAATCTTGGATGGCGCACAGGGAGCCAATAATGTGTAACTATCAGACTCCAACTCCAGAGCCGTCGGTTGACCCTGTAGCCAAGGCGGTGCATCCAAAACTTGGATACTGCGGTTGAGTTGCAGTAAGCCATAGTAGGTTTGCCCTTGAGCCGTTTTAATTCGGACGTAGCGCTGCGCCATGATGTTAGAGATTCCTTCGTAATTTAATGAGAGAGTTCTACTGATATGGGATTGTGATTGACCCTGGCAGCTAGCTAGAATTAATACCAAAAAATAGTAAAATTGCAATAGTGTAATCTGGGCAGATTGTCTGCCTCAAAGCTAGAGAGGGGCAAAAACCCAGATTAGGCATAGAACAGAGCAGTTAAATCGGCTCGTATCCTTGCTTGTTTGACTGGGATAGCTTCCCGATTGAAAACCGTGGCTATCTTGAATCAGCCAAAGAAGCCCAATTGTCCATAAGGAGAAGACCATTTGTGAGCGATAGTTACGAAATGATGTACATCCTGCGTCCTGATTTGCCAGACGAGCAGGTTAACCAAGCCATTACCAAATATCAAGATCTCCTGCAAGAGCAAGGCGCACAGCAGATTGAAATCCAGCATCGGGGTAAGCGCCGCTTGGCTTATCCCATCCAAAGACACCGCGAAGGCGTCTACATTCAAATGAACTATCAAGCGCCCCCGACTCATGTGACTCAGATTGAGCGAGCTATGCGCTACGGAGAGGAGGTTATTCGTTATCTAACGCTGAAACAGGAACTTCCCCCTGAACCCCAACCCGAACCGGTTGAGGTAGAAGCTTAGCGGGTTTTAGGGGTGCACGCCTCGTGCGCCCCTACCGTCTTAATTTAAGGCATCAGTTGCCCACTCTGTCTCGTAAAAGCAGCGCTGGGTACGTCAAAGAGAGGGGTTCATCCTGGGAAAGGGTGATGGCACAGAACAGCTTCAATCGGTCAGAAGCCCAATAAATCCTGACTTAGGCAACAATAGTAGGAAGAGTCATATTAAGATTACTCGAAATCCTTATTTCCCTATTGTTCATCATTCAGGTTTTACCGCGATTGTACCCAATTGGGGCAAATCAGCACTCGTTGTCGTGATCAAGTCCCTTGCCTAAACCTCAGACTCTTGTTGCCCGACGCTCCTGGACCCTACCAGCATGACTGTAACGGATACTGTTGCCCATAAAATTTCGAGCTGGAATCGGCAAATCTATAAACGATTGAAACTGGCTCTGAGTCTCGGATTGCGTCGTCAAATTTTTGTGGCGATTTGTGATGATCTGAGTCTGAGGAATCGTCTGGCGGACAAACTACATGGGGAGTTGGGTACAACTTGTGCGATCGCGCCACCCAATGGTTCAATCCCTACTAATTTAGTCAGCCTGAATATCAATGTCAATGATCCTCATCCCTTTGCCCAAATTTCTGCCTGGTTGGCTCAAAATCCCTATTCCCCCATCACCACATCCCCTCCCAGTTTCCAACTCCTCGGTATTGAACGCTTAACTCGTCAATCGCCAACAATACAGCAATTGTTTCTTAGGCGGTTACAGTCGATTGAGCGTTATTTGCCCCAGTTAGATGCCAATGTGTTGCTCTGGCTACCCCGCCCTTGGTTCCATTCCATTGTCCAGTCTGTACCGGAATTTTGGCAATGGCATACTGGGGTATTCGAGTTTGAAGGGGAACCCACACCACTCCCGCCGATTGGTTCAACTCAACCGGAAGCCTCTCCCACTGCGGTGACGACTCAACAGACAACGGCTTCGTTCCAAGAAACCTTGCAGACGGTACTGACGCAGGAGTTCGAGGAAAATCTTGATTTAGAGTTGTTCCAGGGTATTGTGGGCAACAATGGAGACAACAGCCGCGAGATGGAACCCCTTCTCGCTCCCACCAATGGAAACTCTGGTGCTAACCAGGATAATGGGATGCTTAAGGCTGTGGACTTCCAGACCCAGGAAACACCCACACAGCAAAATTCTACCACGTCCCAACCCCTGAGTGAACCATCCCAGGAATCTCCCCATCTTCCTGCAGATGAATCGGCTCAAACCCCATCGCCCGCCGAGGCGTATTTACAACTGGGTAATCATTATCGTCACGCGATTGAACAGGGAGATCCCTCACCGGAAAATTTAGCGATCGCGATTCAATCCTATGAGCAAGCCTTACAATGGTTAGATGACACATCCCCTCACGTCCCTGATGTTCTCAACGATTTGGGGAATCTCTACTGGATGCTCTCCCGTTGTCCCCAGGATAGGGAAATCCAGCTTTCCTATCTCGAACAGGGGATTCAATCCTATCAACTGGCATTAACTAAGTTAACCGCCCAACAAGCCCCCCAAACCTACGCCATGATTCAAAATAATTTAGGCGCAGCTTATGGGGATTTGGCTCGCTATCAAGATGCGGCTGAGAACCTGGAACTCTCTATTCGAGCCTACGAAGAAGCCTTACACTATCGTCATCCAGAAAATGACCCGCTCAAATATGCCTCTACTCAAAATAACTTAGGCACCGCTTATTGGCATCTAGCACAACATCACTCCCCTGTCAATAACTTACAAGCCGCAATTGGGGCTTATGCGGAAGCCCTGTATTATTACAACAGCCGCTCAAACGCCACGAATTGGGCGATGATTCAAAATAACTTAGGTACTGCCTACTGGAATTTGGCACAGTATGAAAAACCGGAAACCTGGCTGGAGTTGGCGGTGATTGCCTATAAAGATGCGTTAACTTATCGTACCCCAGAGGTGGCTCCGGCTGCCTGTGCCGGGACTCAGAATAATTTGGGTACGGCTTATTGGCATCTGGCAGATCGCTGTGTGGAAGACCCTCAGCGACGGGCAGAGTACTTATGCCATTGTATCAGTGCCTATGAAGTCGCGATCGCCTTAGCTGAGAAATTGGCGCAGCATCATCCCCCAACACCGATTAACTTTGATGGTATCGCCACGCGGAATAATCTGGGACTTGCTCATTACCAGTTTGCGACTGAACCGTCTTTGGGTGCAGGGAAAGAGGAGCAATCCAAACATCTGGAAGCCGCTCTCCACCACCATGTTCAAGCCTGTATGGGAGTGACGGCGCGATCGGATGCTTATCAAACTTCTTTGGAGTATATCATTAAAGCGATTCGGACTTTCTACCAGGAACAGGGAATTACTGGGCAAAATCTGGCACTCTCAAAGATCCCCGGTCAACTTTTACCGGAAATTTTGCCGCGCTTGTAGAGTTAGTTGGGGTCTGCTGAATAAGTCTGGTGGAGGGGGTAGGGAGCAGGGGGAGCAGGGGAAGCTGGGGGAGCAGGGGAAGCAGTGTAGAGACGTAGCATGCTACGTCTGGAAGCTGGGGGAGCAGGGAAAGAAATCAGATCAGAAATTGTTCCCTGTTCCCTCTTCCCTCAACAACTACCGAGACATCGACTCGGTTTCCATGATGCGTCCATCGTTGACCATCACTTGAGTTCCGGGAATAATTTGTCCGAGTTGGGCTGTGGATAAACCGATGTTTA
>NZ_JBKHUP010000141.1:0-17671 GCF_046565525.1 Coleofasciculus sp.
AATGCGTCGTCGGATGAAGGCAAAGCCGAACGCCTTTCGAGGTATTCGGAGCTGCGCTGGACGATAGATGCAATCTCCACCCTCGGCGAAACGGAGCCGTCAGGCGAAGTGTAGCAGGGTGGAGTCGTTGAACAACTATCCCCTTTCCCTTTAATTAATAACTAATCAATCAACCCCTGTGCCAACGGCATGGGGGTTATTTTTTTTAAGCAAATTCCCTTCCCTGAATAATAGAGCGCTATGCGCCTGATTAATGACACAATTCAGGGCAATCAACGTGAATAATACTACAACCATCTGTGGTTTAGCTGGAGAAAATTTATTCAACCAGCTCGTTGCGGCTTGTCACAAACTTAAACGAGTGAAATTCAGCTCCCAAAAACTCATTCAAGTTGCCAATAATTCGGCTATCGGACGCCAGCGTTTGGCGCTCTCCCTGCCGTATCTTTTGGCAGAATACGGAATTCCTGTACGCCAGGAAAATCGCTATTACCTTCATCTTAACTGGAAATCGGTTCCGGCGGAGGTTATCCTCGATTACGTCTACGGAATCGACTCCTGCGTGCAGCTATTTGGCTGGATTGTCGCCTTGGATATCACCACCAACCCCAAGGCCGTTGAAGCCAAACAAAACAAACTTCAACACCTTGCACCATTATGGCAAGCGCTCGGCATTGACCGCACAGCGGTCTTTTTGATGGACAAACCGTGTCCGCACGACCGAACCACCGACTTGGTCACTGCCCTGCGACAGGTGATTAAAGGGCAAACGTCCATACTTGTGGGTTCGCGCATTTAGCTTATTCGGCGATAGGTTCCCCATCCTATCCCTATTCTTAGCCGCACTTAAGGCGAGTCAAATCGGGGTATTCCATGTCCCCGATTTGACATTTATCAAACTGTAGTTAGCACTACCCAATCATTTAATTTTCTAATAGTTATCTCTCGCTGTCCTGAGAAGACCCTCGCTTTCAGCGACGGGATGAATCAGGACATTGTTGATCCTGGATGTAAACCTTAAGTCTTTCTATTGTAACGCCACCGCAGCTAGAGACAAAATAAGAACCTGTCCACAAAACCCTTTTCTTGTAAACAGAAGTTAATACTGGTTCAATGACGACTAGAGTGATACTGTTAAAATAACACATCGACAGGTCGAGACGATGCTAGTTTACGAATTTAAAGCAAAAGCATCTAAAGCTCAACTTAGAGCCATAGATGAAGCCATAAGGATATGTCAGTTCATTCGCAACAAATGCTTGCGATACTGGTTAGACGCTCCGAGAGAGGAAAAGGTTGATCGGTATGCTTTAAACAGGTACACTAAGGTTTTAGCAGAAGCTCCAGAGTATCCTTTTACTGCTGCTTTAAATTCAATGGCGCGTCAAGCTTCTGCTGTTGGCGAAGCCTTCCCGAAGGGTACGCGCTTGGGCTGGCATCAGTCGATTCTACGATAATTGCAAAAAGAAGGTTAAAGGCAAGAAGGGCTTTCCAAAGTTTAAGAAAAACTGTCGCTCAGTCGAGTATAAGACAAGTGGCTGGAAGCTCTCTGATGACAGAAAGTATCTGACTATTACCGACAAAACAGGCATTGGTCGCTTAAAACTGGTCGGAACGCGGAACCTGCATTTCTATCACCAATCCCAAATCAAGCGGATTCGCCTGATCAAACGGGCTGATGGTTACTATGCTCAGTTTTGTATTGACGTAGAACGTCGGGAAAGCGTTGAGCAGACAAATAAGCAGATTGGCTTAGATGTTGGACTCAACCATTTCTACACCGACTCTGATGGAGTCCAGGTAAACAACCCTCGTTTTCTCAGAAAGTCTGAGAGAAGGTTAAAACGACTACAACGCCGACTCTCTAAATGCACAAAAGGTAGTCAGAATCGGAAAAAAGCCCAGCAAAGGCTGGGCAGGCAGCATTTAAAAGTCAGTCGCCAACGTAAAGATTTTGCGGTTAAACTAGCAAGATGCGTAATGAAATCTAACGATTTCGTGGCGATTGAGGATTTAAATGTTCGAGGACTGGTTAAGAACCACAAGTTAGCTAAATCAATATCAGATGCTGGTTGGACAATATTCCGCGAATGGCTGGAATACTTTGCCAACCTATTTGGTAGAGAATTGGTAGCAATAAACCCTAGCTTCACCTCGCAGGATTGCTCTTGCTGCGGCGCTAGGGTTAAAAAGTCTTTGAGTACCCGTACTCATGTTTGTAGCTGTGGTGCTGTCCTCGATAGGGACTGGAATGCAGCCATAAATATTTTGATCAAGGCTAAGACTAGCGTAGGGCATACGCGAATCTCCCAGGAATACTGGGTAAACGCTTCCGGACAGTTGGCCCTAGGCGTGTATTGATGAAAATCAATATTCTAAGGCTTCTGGATGAAAGAAGAATCCCTCGCCTGAGACGAGGGAGTGTCAACTAGTTTATCTGATAGTTTGATGCAAGTAAGATAATGTTTCGTTATTTTACATGGTGGGGGTAGCTTCTGGGGGACAATAGAAACGGCGCTCTCCTTCGATTTCCCATGCCGGCTCAACCCGATTCGTCTTTCCCTAATCCTCAAGCGCCAGCATCGGTAAAGAGTGCTGGTCTGATTGATTTGCGGTATGTGCGGGTTGAGGAATTTTTGAGAGCGCGATCGCTAACTGCCAACAGCCAAAAAGCTTACCGTCGGGAACTGCGACGCTTTTTGGTGTGGACGGAGCGCCCGATTAGTCAAATTACGCCCCGGCAAATTGTTCAGTATAAGGAGTATTTGGAAAAGTCTTTGGCTCCTAGTTCGGTGAATCGGGCGCTTTGTGCTCTGAAAAGTTTTTTTAGTTGGTTGGTTAAGGCGTATCCCGACACGATGAATAGCAATCCCACCGCCTCGGTTGCACTGCTTAAGTTGTCTTCGCCACCAGCGTTTGACCTGAGTGATACGGAAGTTGATGCACTTTGGCAGGGGATTAAACGGCTGCCGCTAGCTAGTCAATGCCGAGAGGCGGCGCTGTTGGCGGTTCTGCTGCACGGGCTGCGAGCGGGAGAGGTGGCGGCGCTTTCTCTGGGAGATTATGATGGGATACGCTTGACGATTCGCCAAGGGAAAGATGACAGTGGGGGGACGGTTCCTCTCAACCGACAAGCCCGCGACTGTTTGAATGCTTACTTAAAGGAGCGACGGCACGCGGGAGAGCGCTACGCCAAGCATCGTCCGCTGTTTTTGTCTCAAAGTCCAGTTCCCGGTAAAGGAGAACGACTGGGATATCAGGGGATTTACTATACGATTAAGGAGTTGGGGGAATTGGCGGGTATTGCGAACCTGACGCCCCATCGCTTGAGGCACACTTATGCGACAAAGCTCCTGCTTTCTGGTATTGATAGCCTTCATGCTCGCACCTTGACTCGTCATAAGTCTGAGGCTAATTTTAAGCGTTACGCTAAACGTGCTCTGGCAGCGGCGGCGGAGCGGGCTTTTTATGAGGCGATTGGGGAAGAACCGCCGACTGTTTGACCGAACCGTCGCAGATAGCGTGGATGTCGGCTATGAGGTATCCCAACGTCAACAGATCAATGAAAAAGCTAGTGGTCTGTCAAATATTTCAACTGTTTGTAAAGGTTTATGAAGGAGTCAGTTTGGACTTGGCGAGTTTCAGGCTGTATTCGAGGGTGACGTTTCAAGCGATCGCTTCGCCGTGCCCCTTTGGGGCGATCACGCACTACTGGATGGAGCAATTACCCGCTGCCTGTGCGATCGCCTGATTAGGGTCAGGCTAAGTGTATCGGGGACGAAGGACAGCCGTTAGACTGTTGTGTTATGGTTAGCCAGATTCCCTCACGTACTCAATAAAGCTTGACACGATACTGGGAGCACCATTTGAAGGGAAAAATATTCCTCCCGTTTGGCTGTTGTGCCGAAGGTAGTTAGCATCAGTAAGAAGAATTTGGTGTGCCTTCGGTAGGTTCCAGAACGGTATAGAGGGCAGTAAATGATGGACTAAGTGAAAGTTCTCGCCGTGCATACTGGTAAAGAATGCCTCATACCAGGGGCTAAAACGATTCCTTGTCATGTACAGATCGACTGTGCTGTTTCCCACGAGTGGGTAATGTTCGCCCAGTTCGATGAACCATCCTAAAACTTGAAACACGGTGATGTAGGGAACTAACCAAAATAAGATTAGTTCGTCCCAAAATCCAAACCAGATAGATGCCCCAATAAGGGTAAGTAGATAGGCGAACATGATGAGACTTTCTTGACGGTTGCCTTCTTTGGAGAAGAGTCTATGTTTAGCTATATAGACCAAGTAACGCGGTACTTTTAACAGCAGCAGGGGCTGGATGATATGCTTCAGGAGAAAGTCTCTAGGGCTAAGTGGCTCGTACAGTCCTGCTTCTCGATAAAGCTTAAAATCAGGGTCTAGTTCAGGGTTGCCCAAGTATCTGTGATGCAAGGAGCAGTGGGACTTCTTATAGACAATCATCTGCTGGAAAATCAGGTATCCGGAGCAGAATGTACCGAGTACCCAGTTCAACGATTTGTTTTTAGCTAGTACTCCATGAGCGCTCTCATGTACTAGAGTGGCTAAAGCTCGCTGGCGAGACCCAATTAGCAGAAGCGCTAGTGGGTAGAAAAACCATGTGACATGGCAAGTAATCAGGATACTGGTAAGGATGATGAAATAGTCTTCAAACAAGGCTAGTATACCATGCCAATTATCTAGCTTTGTTAGGTCTCTTATCTGGCTGGTAATCTCCTGATAAAATTTATACCGATCATACTTTTCTTTCACAATATTGTTACTATAGGCAAGTGCTATTTCTGATGACTCGGTGGGAGGGACTGAAACTATCATTGGCAAAGGTTCTCAAGAAATGGATAAAGAAACTTGATGCCCACTAGGATGGGCATTAATAGATATAGATAGAGATAGGCAAAAGACCTAATTAATGTGATTCAATCGAAAATTAAAAGCAATAGTTGTGGATTTGTTGTTAGCTAGGCTATCTTAGACAAGGCAAAGATGGAAAACTCTGAGCTGTTGCAACTAAAAATATTACAACTACGGTTGAGCGCTTAAGATTGACTTGGTGAATAGTCTCTTAAAATTCGTGAAAAAGCATTCAAAGCTGTAGTAAATAGCTCTGGATCAACTCCGAAACTAATCCTAAAGAAACCTGGCATATCAAAAGCCTCTCCAGGAAGAACTAACACCCCAGTTTCTTCTACTAATTTTTGAGCAAATAGGTCACTTTTAAGGGATTTATCCTTGAAAAAGGGAAATGCCACCGTTCCTGCATCTGGCTTAACCCAACCTATCACATCACTATGTTGCTCAACAAAATTATTGAACTGAAGCAAGTTCTGTGAAATCCACCCCTTATATTTAGGAATAATTTGCTTCCAGTTGAGCAGGGCAGATTTGGCAAGAAAATCATTGATAGGGCAAACTGTATGAGTGGTGTAATCTTTAAAATTATGGCAAGCGTCTATTACCTCTTTTGAGCCAATCAACCATCCGATTCGTAAACCAATACAGCCGAAGCACTTGCCGGGAGAACCCAGCGCAACTACGTTGGGCGCTCTACCATACAAAGAGGGTAAGATATCAATATTGTTAGTGTGTGGAAGGAAGCGATAATGCTCGTCAGAAAGGATTTGGGCGTTGTGTTTTTGGGCTAGCTCTAATACGGCTTTGATTTCCTCGTCAGAGTATACTACTCCGGTAGGATTGTGAGGGCTATTGAGTACAATAACCTCGGTTTTGTCATCGACTAATTTTGATAAGTCCTCTAGATTCAGTCTAAAGTTGTTTTCTGGTCGCAGTTGTAAATAGCGAACCTCATAGCCAAGAAAACTGGGGACTTCATGCAAGATGTGGAATGCTGGCACGGGAACTACTACATTAGCTCCTGGCTGATAGCGAACATGAAAATAAATCAAGATGGCTTCGGTTGTTCCAGAGGTGACTAAAATTGAGTCAGGAGTTACACCTTCATAAAAGGAGGCGATCGCTTTTCTTAAGCCTAAAGAACCATAGGTGTCGTTATTTTCCAAACTAAGCTGGTATAACTCTTCTACAGAACACCCCGTCAGACTGATTAGCTCCCCGACGGATAGATTCGTGACACCACTTTCCCCAAGATTGTAGGGAGCATTTTGATACTGAAGCAACCAGGTTTCCAATAAAGATGGTACTATTTTCATTCCAATTTACCTTTTCAAAGATAGACAAGATGTTTTAGTCCGAGCCAATGCCGCCGCAATGATTTCTGACATCAGTTGTGCAAACGATGTACCAGAAAGGTGCAAAATCTTGCCAACCGAACTTCTTCGATCGCCAGTGATGTCGCAGTTAGGATTCACCTCAAGGACAAAGAGTTGTTGGGATGCTTTGTCCATCCGCACATCGACTCGCCCAAATCCGTTACCACCAACTGCACAGTAGGCGCGTTTGGCTAAGTCGCAAAGCCTGTCATGCAGGGTTGGATTGACCCGTTGACAATGAAAGAGTGTTGCTTCCGGTGACAGGGGAGTTTCTCTTTCGCACTTTCCGTGGTAGCGCTCGTAAGACAAAAACCGTTCGGTTTCAGGCAAGCTGGAGTGAAACACCCGTTCCACAGGTGGGTAGATTTTGATGCTTTCTGGCTGATGGACAGAACCGATTAGGAAGACTGTAAACTCAGAACCATTGATAAATCGTTCCACAAAAATGCTGTCTGGCGGAAATTGCATTCCGTGCTGTCCACAGAGCAATCGCTGAACCTGTTCGCTGAGCTGTTCGTCGCTGTGGACAACTGATTGTAAAGAAAGTCCTCGGCTTTCAAAAGACATGGCTGGTTTGACAATCAGGGGAGTGCCAAGGCGATCGCAAACTCCTCGAACGCGGCTAGGGTCAGCAATAACTTCATAGGGAGCCGTCGGTACACCCGCTTCAACAAAGGCACGCTTCATCCTAATTTTGGAGGTGCTCAGTTCCATAGAGTCAAAATCTGCTCCTGTAGAAGCGATACCTTTAGCTTCTAGCAGTTTGTAAACGCAAGTGCCAGGGTAGTTGGTATCCTCATCCCCAACGCAATAGTTCAGCACTACAGGAATGTACTCATTGGCGGAAGCAGCCACTTCCTCAACAACGGCGTGCATATTTTCCAAGGTGATTGGCTGCCACTTCCACTTCAAGCCAAGTTCTGCAAAGACATCTGCTAGTTCTTGACGATACAACGGAGTTTCGTCACCTAGTTGGCTGATTAACCCTTGTTCTGTGACGCGGTGAGGCATAAATACCCAGACAAATAGCTTACTGTTACGCACAAACAATTCCTTATAAATTGATATTGGCTTCATTAATCTGCTGCAAAATTGTGGACATATTACGAAGATAACTTATGCCTTAAAGAGGATGTCAATCAGAATATAGCTGTAATATGTAAATCTTCCGTGAATACCTTTTTTGAAGAGAAAATAAATTGAACTATCCGAGGTAACAACACAGTCAAAGCATAAATTGTATCAGCCTCATACCCCTTATTCCAAAGCTGAAAAATTGACAGCTTATTGCGCTAGCCCACAGGATGTAATAAAAGAAGCGATCTGCTAACGCAACAGCGCTTGCGCTATCGCCTCTAGGACTGCGCTTTGTGCGATCGCTTCTCTTGTTGTCAAGCTTAACCAAAAAACGATTGCCTTTCTTCAAGTAAAAAAGAGGAGGGATGGCACTGGTAGTTTCTACTTTAAGACGATTCCTAAAGTCACTTTCTGAATTTTTCGAGTTCGAGGCTTTTTTTCTAACTTGATGCCCCCTATGAGATGAGCGCGATAAGCGGAACAAGGTGCGATCGCACCCCTTATCCCCAAACTCCACCAGCCGCGATCGCACCAGAATGCGATATACCTAGAAACGGGACAGTTTCGGCTGGGAGAATGTCAACTCATCTTTTTCATCTGATTATCTGGGAATCGAATGAGGTTAATCGAACGAGTCACTAGCGATGAGGTTATTGAAGCGGCGTATGAGTGGCTGTGCGATCGCCGCCAGGACTATCACGTAAAAAGTGGAGAAGCACCCGGACAAGACCTTTATCGGGCGGATATCGCGGGGGTTCGATTTTTGGGGATATCGGGTAAGCGCCGCCGGGGTTGGGAGTGGCGCGGGTGACGGTGGAACGGTTTGTCGAGCGCGTTTCCCGGCTTTACAAGCGAGGTGCGCTGGCGAGTCGCATTGGGGAATACGCTCGCCGGTGGTGGAGATGGGTTAGGAGCGGGGTGTCGGGGGTTGAATTAGGGGAGGAAGGGGAAGGAGCGAGCGGAGTTCTGATTTTGTCTTACTTGACAATTTGTACTTTTTGGGGTTTGGATTCGGATTAGGTATATTTGCCGGTGCGTGTCCGCTCGCTCTGGTGCTTTTTTCCTCTGGGTTTTCTACGATTTCTTATCTGTCTCCCACATCAATCTTATGACGGACATGAGTGTCAGGACTGTTCGGTTTTTGACATGTGCTTCAAACGCTTTCTCCACTTCTGTCATCTGGTTTACTTCTCCTTGATCCGTGACCAGCGCTCCCATGTTCCATGACATCTTCTTTAACACATCGCTTTCATTGATTTTCTTTTTCTCGATCACATACTGCCAATACATCTCGTTCGCTACCTGTCTCCACAAGCTCTCTCCTAATATCTCATTCAGGTATTCCGTTCCATACTCCCTTGAAGTGCCGTATCCAATCATCACCCTTAGTACTCCCTTCTGCGGTATCGCTATCACGATTTTTTCTACCACTCCCTTGAACATATGTTCCATAGCCGTTATGGCTATCCATGTTCTTACCACGCACTCGATTTCCTTTCCCCCTACCTTCGCTTTTATTTTGTACTCCTCGGGGTTTGTTATGCCCACTGGATCTAGACCCATTAGCTTAACCAACTCGTCCCCTTGCGTTTTTCCGTTCGGTTTCCCATCTTCTCCCAGAATAATCGCCTCTGGCCTGCTTCCGACATATCCCGTATTTCGGCTACAGAAATCAAAAGCTTCATATGTCTCTCTTTTTGTGTTTAGCTTGTCTTCCCCTATTATCTTTTGTGCGTACTCCCCGTCCCACACGACTGTTACTACTGCACCGAAGTGCGCCGGTATTTCGCGCTCAAATTCATATCGTGCTGTGTATGTTCCCGGTATGCCTCCCTTTTCTTCCGGGTGGATTTGCCCCGCCTTCTCCACCAGGTTTTTTACCCAATCTTGCTTAGTCCGCAACTTGAGGTCTACCACTATACTTTTTTCGGGGCTTTTTTGCACATATGTTTTGAACTTTTCGGCACAACTTAGAAAATATGTCTTTGCATTTCCTAGTGCGTCAGTCTTGGATTGTATTTGCGTGCTTGGTTTATACGGTGTTAGCATATACGACGCTGCGGGTAAGACTCTTTTAATCGTGTTAATCGTGTTCTTGAGTGATTGCATATTTTTATTCCTCCATGATTACTTTGCTTTTTTTACCTGAGTTTTGTGTGGGGAACTATTGGGGTCAGTTTCCCTTTAATTCGACATGGGATATTCCTCCGTGATATTTATTTTTTTTCGTTATTGCCATTTTGGGTTTCTACTATTTAGACGATTCTCGCCGTCTCTTTCTGAAGTTTTCGAGTTAGAAGATTTTTGACATACTTGTGTACCTTTTATCATGTACCTACCATCATCGCTGGCTGTCTCATTTGTCAGATTTCCTTGCTTCTCGACGCTTGCAAGTAAATAAGTAGGTGAGCCTAAATAAACGCCAAAACAGAAAAGCTAATTCCCTTACAGCAAGAGGGTTACAGCATCTGACATTGTTCGTTTAATTCTGCCCGCCTACATAGATTCCTAACGCCTAGTTGTAGAGCCAATAATTTACTCCTCACAGATGAACCTATATTCTTCCCTTGTGAGAGAATGTTCCTCTAAAAACCTCTTCATTTTCTGCTTTCCCTCTGCAATATTTTGAGAGCAAACCGCTACAGAAGCATAGGGAACTTCATATTTCTCTTCAGCGGGGATTTCTTTCTCTAAAATACTGATAAAGAAATTTGAATCTGACGACAACTCTTTCAGCTTTGCTTCATCTATTATGTGTTTATGTAAGGATGTATAACAAAGAAAACCATTGTAGCAGATTCGTGGTAAACTACTTTGATTCACAAACGGTTTTATCCGGCAAGCAATTAGGTAGGAATACAAAATTAGGTTGACATCCCGTATATTAAATTGCCATTTAGATACATAAAAACCCCCCATCCTGGCATTGATTTCTAAAATTTTTACGCCTAGCGATGTGTAAATTACGTCTACACAAAAAACGCCATATTTTAAGCCAATATCGTGGCAAGCTTTCCAGGCTGAATGAATCAGATTTTCTTGTTTTTCTCTGTCCAGCAAACTCGGCATAATTTCCGTCATTTCATTACAGAGAGTAGGCACAGTAGGCCCATTATCAGTGACATAACCAGCTACCAACTCACCATCAAACATGATTATGTCAACATCATGTTCAGACCCTTGCAAGTAAGGCGTGACAAATATTTGATAGTTAAAACCTAATCCAGCACCATACTGTGTGGCGGTTTGAATATAGCTTTTATAGTCTTCAAACTTAGCTATTAATTCTTCTTCTGTTTGAATTACCTCTACACCAAAGGAAGCACTTCCAGTATCTAACTTAATTACTAGAGGATAGTAATGTTGCGGAATCTTATAGACATCTGCAACATCCTTTAAATTGAAAACTTCTACACCATTGGAGAATCCTCTAGCTTCATAACTGGGTTCAACGGCTAAGATTTTTTTATGAGTTAAAAACTTACTCTTAGCAATGCTTGCCGATTGATAGCTGTTGCTTGGTTTCCCTAAAAAATTAGCTACTAAAGAGGACAGAGGTACATTATCTTCCCAAAACGTAACTACGCCATCTATAGGCGTGTTATGCTTACGAACAACTTCCACAATAGCTAAAGCATTTTCAATATCTTTGGTATGGTTGTCAATGTTAACATTGAAAAACTGGCTGCTGTAGCTGACAGCGAAATGTTGAGGATCGCTATCAACTAAAATGATATTGATACCTACTCGATTGGCAAATTCAAAAATGTTTAGCTTTGAGTAGCCTCCACCTCCAATCATCAATATATTCTTGCCTTTTAGCATATATTGATATGAACGGTACAACATCGTTTCTATCCATTTATCAAGGATGTCAGTTCTGTTGGGGGAATGTTGCATTTCGTATAGCTGCAAGGTGCTAATACAATCGCGCTCGTTGACTTCAATTAGAAACGGTTCTAATTGATTATTGTGATTTATCAAAACAACATCTAAACCAATGAAATCTGTTTGTTTGTTTTGGGAGATATGGGTTAAATATTGCTTTTCGTAGACAATAATAGACTCTAGTACCGCTTCACCTAATCGGTTAATTTTTTCAACAAGCTGATTCTTATCCTCGTTCGTCAACTGAAGCAAGTTACACAGATAATCAATTGAAAAACTCTCGGAAGTATCTCCATTAATGGGTTGGTCAATATAACCTAGATTGCAGATAATTCCAGATGTTTCAACAACGTTATTGGGGCGACGGGTAACAAATACCTTCAGCCTCGAACCCAGCTTACTATTCTTAGTAATACTTGAATTGATGAATTCCTCCACAAGCAGGCAATCATTGTCTTGGAGTGAATCCACACATTTATTAAAGTTTTCAACAGCCCTATCCAGATTATCTTTTGATTCAATAGTGCATAGTCGGCTTCCCATCCACCTGGCTCCAGAAGGCTTAATCACAAATTGAGAAGCCGGAAATGCTGTCAGATATTCTCGGATTTTATCACTAGAAAGATTTCTGGATAGGGAAATCAATTGAACTTTTGGAGTGACGGGATGATGGCTATATTTATCCAAAGAAAAGCCAAAAAACATCGTTTGGGGTACATTGACATTTCTTGTAGCTGCAAGTAAGCGAGTATGCAGTTTGTCATTGGTATATTCTTCTAGTTCTATACCACTTGACATCGGACAATCCGCCAGTCCTTCGTAGAACTGAAATTTACTAGCCTTCTCTTGGTAGACTGGTTCATAAAAACTGAAAGCTGCTTCGGTACAAAAATTACACAAAAAAGTGATCTTCTGAGGAGTTTTAAATTTGGTGTGAAAACATTGACTAAATTCATTCATTGTAATCCCTTCAAGGAGATATGATACAGATTTATCTCCTTTCTGAATAACTTTTAACCAAGTCGGTTCAGTGACGATAAAAGCCCTTTCAGGTAAAATTCTACTTGCAGCCAGAAGTAATGTAAGCCTTTCGTCTGCCAAAGTAAAGAAAACAATACAGGGTTGGCTTTCATCTGATTCTAGTTCCACTGGAGCTTCCTTAATGGGCTTAAGTTTATAAGCTTGGAGAACTGAGTTGAGTGTTTCAAACATATTTAGCTATGGTTCTAAACTATTAGGGTACTCTGAAACTTAGTAACAGGAACTTCCGCTGCTTTGAAGGTTGTGTGATTCATTTCCTTGCAGAGGGGGAGTAAATACGCATACAAGTCGCATGGTAGTCTTGGCTCTCAAATAATGTTTATCGTGCTTATCGAGAGCATACATAGTGCCAGGTTGAATTGGATATAGAATCCCATCTGCCTCTACTTCACCTTCTCCTTCAATGCAGTAGCAAGCTTCCATGTGATTTTTGTATTCTAGGAGTGATTCAGTGCCTGCGTTAATGATAGTATCTGTGAGTGAGTAGCCCATTCCATCTCTTTCCAGAAGAAACCTGCGACTCTGACCGTTTCCCCAGGCAATGTCTCTTGCTGTATTAATAATTTCACTCAGCTTTTTTACGATCATCTCTTATTTAACTCCGGTATTATATTGACCTGCTAGTTTGTTAATGGAACACGAGTTATTGCGATCGTCCTACTGACTCCTAAATCAAATTAGGCTGAGGAGTGATCGCCTTGTCTCCATCATGGTTTCTCGATTTCGCCCGCGTCAGTTGGAAAAGTCTGATCGTTGCGTAAACTCCTACACATAATGATCGGTGCTTATTTACTACTCTCCCATTCTTTTTTCATTTGTTCCTTAAAAGCTAAAAAATCCATGTCTGAGTTCGGTAAGAAACGCTTAATATCTTTTCCACCATTATCAATATAGTCGAAGCACTCATAATGAAAATTGTCTTCTAAATTGTAGAGATAACACTGAACTGTGACACAGACAGTGTGCAGATTTTCGTTACGCAATTGATGTGTCTGATTTAGCCTTGGAGTAATCCATGTGATATCCCCTTCTTTTATGGTTGCTGTCTTAAAGGGAGTTGTGTGAGATACTGATAGCATGTCAAACAACCGTACACTTATTTCCCCATGCAGCACTTTAATCACTGCATTTGCTTTAGCATGATTATGAATAGGAGAGTAATGTCCATTTGGCCAGATTTCCAGAACATAAGGAATTCCTGGTGATTCTCCCTGATTGACTCCTAAAGTAATGCGAAGATAAGTAGCATCTGGGTTGGGTTCCCCAAACTCTTTTTCTTTACTCTTTAAAGTCTGATAACACCACCCTTTCGGATTTTGAATGCTTTGTTCAATAGCCTCTGAGAAGTAGGGGAAATCTGGCGTATTCAACTGAAATTGCTTGCCAGCAACATTGGCATAGAGTTTTTGGCATTCGCTAGTTAAATTTTCTACTACTGTACCCTTGTATGTTGCTGCCATCTCTATAGTTATTGTATCTCTAGGGAATATCAGTAAGGGAGGTTCAATCGTTACTGGATCTCGCCAAATTTCACCTACTTTTATGTCAATTGGATTCAAATGAATGTGTTTTATATCCTCAATCCATGACTCAGAAGCTGTACAATCATCAAGTGTATACTCCATTAGGATGTTTAGTTCACGCTGCTCTCCCTTGCCGTAACGTAAGCGGCAGTTAATACTATCGAGACTACATTGAATTTTCTCAATACTAAACCAATACCAACACTTTTCTTCTGAATCAAGACCCACACCTGACTCAGACTTTAATTCTATTAGCTGATTTCCTTGTTCACAGCGGTAAAAAGTAGCCTTCTGTTGATTTACAGTTAAAGCATATCCAGGAAAAAATTCTGTAGCAGATGCACTTAAATAGATACTAAATTCTCTATTGTTTATTGTACTAACTGCAACAGTACCTTGTCCTTTTAGAATTAATTGATTTTCTGTTTCCTTAAGAATTTGGAAAACAGGAATGTTCTCATTATTTTTTATCTTTTGGTAAATAGATAGTGCTGAACTATCTGCTAGATTGTTTGTTAGCGGCATTGTTTTAATTTATCCTGTGTTCAATTTGCTATGGATTTTGGTTCGTTTAAAAACAAGTTGCTTGAATTGTATATTTTAACACTTCATGGAGTTTTCACCTCGTATTTTACTTACAACCCATAACTGATAGCACAAGCCATTACTCGCTGTACTAAATTGACAGCGGATTATAGTTAATCTTGTGCCACTTCAGCTACTGCAAAAAAACCGTCACCGTCTTTTGAGTAGTATTGATGAAAATTGATAAATTGTTTCTTTTCATCAGAGATTCTTGTATCTGTAATAGCAGCAGGCAGACAAAGCTCCATATACTCATTCATAAAAGGCTCTGGTCCATGAAATCCAATTAGCTGTTGTGCTAAACAGCCAAACTTTCCAAATGTTCCTCTTCTAACCGTATTTTTTCTTTCTTCTTTTTCTCCATATCTTACATCCATGACACTCAATCTACCGCCCGTTTTTAGCAAGCGAAGAATCTCTTTCAAAATCTGTTTAGCATTTGCCCTTGGCATTTCATGCAATACATAAGTAAAATGAATAATGTCAAAATACCCCTCAGGCCAGTGAGTAGATTCAGCGTTAGCCTGATAAAAATTAACATTTTCGACTTTCCTGCGTTTTTTCCATTCTCTACAAGCCCGAATAAAAGGAGGACTGAGGTCAATTCCGATAACTTCTGCGTTAGGAAATAATTCTCCATATTGAAACGTTGTTGTTGCATTTCCACAGCCAATGTCTAAAATTCTACTTGGGTTTAGATTACCGTGAGCAATCTTTAACCAGTATTTTAAATTTTCCTCAATCGTAAAGTAAAAGCTTAATTGAGCGCCAGCTAAGGCTATGCGAACATTTTTGTGATTCAAATAACCACCCTTCTGAAAATGCACAGGTTTATTTTCATAAAAAGAGGAAATTACAACAGGTGTTGAAACACCTGGAGGGAGAACATCACTACCATCTTTGCCCTCGAAAAAATTTGGTAGCATCTGGCGATAACGGTTTAATTGTCTTAGAGTCTCTAGAGCTCTGGATATGTTAAATGATTCGTCGGGTTTAGGAAGCGATGTTTGGAATAAATAAACTTCAAAGGGAGTCGGGGGCTGGAAAAAATTTTCCCAATTAATTTCGGTGAGTTCCGGCCACGACCCATCAGGATAATCAACTACTTTTGCATAATGAGACATATCGAGAAATCCCTTTTTCTGATTGGTGGTACGTTACGCTTGGTTAACGCACCTTACAAGATTAGGAGCGCGAACCTGTTTCGTCAGGATGAGTATGGGGAAACGGGGTCAAGAGGCGATTGTTCTTCTCCGGTTTTTGAATTAAATTAAAGCGCTCACATTTGAGCTTGTTTTATAAAAACCTCAAAATTGGTGTTATGGGTATACCATCCGACCACCTGCCCATATCGAATTGTAGTTGATCTGCCCTAGTACCACGAACTACTTGGTCTAGTGCGTACCATATAAAACGCCAGTTCAAATTGTCTTCCTTGCCAGATCCATTTAGGTATTTTTCTGTAACAACTTCACGCAAAAAACTTGTATCTACGGTTGCCTGTTCGTGATTAGCGTATATGGCTGGAAAGCCATACTCATCTGAAAACGAAAGATACATAGCCTTTTGATTGCTTGCTATATATTTGAATGACTTCTTCCAAGTTCCTTTGTCAATAATTGTGTCTTCATATCCGTGAAGAATTGCCACAGGCACTTTAAGCAAATCACCTGTTGTCTGAATATCTATCTTATCTTTGAATCCTCCTACGTCTTTGATAATTTCGCGGATACGCTTCGGAATATTGGATTCGGAGTCTGGCACTGGATCAGCAACGACAATTTGTTTAGGCAGCATATTTACGGGTACTTTCTCGCGAGCATAGTAATTCCAGCTCAGAGCAAAAAGTCCACCGAGCGAATGACCAAAAAGGTACGTTTCTACTTCTGGTTTAACAAGATTTACCTGTTCATAGGCATTCACCGCACTATTGATTGCAGAATTTATCCATTTTTGGGGACTAATTGGGAAAGGACGGAGAGCCTCCTCAGCCAGTTCCAAAATTGTTTCAAACCGACACTTGGGAAAGTTGCAGAAACCATGCTGATAGTTAGGATAAATCACATAGTAGCCTTGTTTTACAAGATGCTCTAGGTGACTGCGGTAAATTTCAGACGCGCCCAAGGCAAAGCCATGAAGGTAAATTACCGCTTTTAGAGTACCATTGTCACCGTAATTTGGATTATCGGGAATATAAATTTCGACGTAAGTACCCTTGTTGCAGTTACCCAATGGTTCGTGTTGATGAAAAGTTGGTGAGGTGTAAATTTCACTGTAGTCTGGCTTTGGAGGTGGTGCAGGCTTAAAAGTAATAGTTGTGTTAGTATTCATGTTCCGCTTTCTCTCCTTTGACTTTATCTAAAGACGTTTTCTGGGAAACTGTTATGAATTTTTTACATTAGAGGTCTTTTCCTACATAAGGCACCAAATTGTTTCTTATGGTACGACAATCCTTTGACTTCATAGCTAGCCAACGAACCTTCATCTTCATCCCCGACAGATTCGTGGACAAAGGATTGAAAATAGAGAAAACAAAGGAGGAGAGCGGGACGATCGCACAAATTCTCCCGCAACTTTCCCCACCATTAGCTGTTGTTGCCTCCACAGCACAGCCAGACAGGAATTCCCCCAACTTCCCGTCTCTTCCTCAAATTGTGTCAACGCCAAAATCGGTGCAAGCAGCCTTTCACACAGCGCCGCCTCAACACACCGACAACCATCACTCTTTACCTCTAACTTCCCGTCATTAGTCGCTGCACTTATCACCGACTCAGAGTGCTGCACATCACGCACTACCTCGATCACATCCTCACCCCCAACACTCTCCACTTCCTCCACCGCAACGGATAATGTCACCGTCTCGCCCACAGTCGCTTCAACTGGCGCATTCCCCTGGGACATTTCCCCAATTGCCGACTCCGTTGCAGTCGATGGAACAGATTTATCCGTATCCGTCCCCTCCTCCTCGATAAAATATCCCCTCAACTCCTCACACAAAATCTTCCGCGCCTGGGAGATGCGCTTGCAGACATTCTCGTAGGAAATCTCTTGCTGTTGGGCAATCTCTGGATAAGACAATTCCTCTCTATAGTGCAGGATAAACGTCTCGCGCAACCTGGGCGGTAAGTTATCAATGGCACGACGAATCACAATCCTTTTCTCGTCTGTCTCCATTGCACAATAAGGCGTATCCTCACTCTGTACCAGTCCTTGCTCCTCACAAGAAGCGTAACCTTCTATATCCTCAACTCGATTCGCCCCCCGACTGCGTTCACGATAAATGTCCACGCACAGATTGCGAGT
>NZ_JBKHUP010000142.1:0-17660 GCF_046565525.1 Coleofasciculus sp.
ACAAATCAATTGACTCGGACGTATTGCAACGTAACATTGCTCGGTTGAATACTGCCTATAAAAACTTCTTTGATGGACGGGGTTTTCCGGCATTTAAAAACCGCAGTAATTTCCGGTCGTTTGAATACAAACCTGGTCGGGTTAAGTTTAAAGGGATCTTGGTCTATCTGCCTAAAATTGGCTGGATGCGCTTTTTCAATTCCCGTCCTATACCCGATGGATTTGCCATCAGGAGTGTGACAATCCGCCGCAGAACCGATGGATGGTTCATGAGTGTGCGACTAGAGGACAAATCAGTCCCAATGGCTGCACCTCTACCAACATCCGAAGTAAAAACGGCGGTTGGGCTGGACATGGGTTTAACCAAGTTGGTGCATTGTTCTGATGGGAGTGATATTCCCAATCCAAGGTTTGCCACTAACCAGAAGACTAAGCGAATTCTTCGGATTCGTCAGCGCCGCGTCAGCCGGACTAAAAAAGCCTCGGTGAACCGAAAGAAACGGGTCGCTTCAGTTACCAAGCTGCACAGCCAAATAGCTAACCGCAGAAATGCTTACCAATGGCAGGTCGCCAATAAACTGGTCAAAAAAGCCGACGCGATTGTCGTAGAAGATCTCAACATTCAAGGAATGGTGAGGCGGTGCAAACCCAAGCCAGATGAAGGAACTGGACGTTTCCTACCCAATGGTCAATCAGCCAAGCGGGGTTTAAATCGTTCTATTTTGGATGCTTCGTGGGGAGAGCTAATCTCCAAGATTCAGTACGTGGCTGAGAAGTCAGGAAAGGTCTTGCTCAAGGTGAACCCGCGAGATACATCCAGAGAGTGCAGCGTTTGTGGTCATATCGATAAAGCCAACCGGGACAGAGAACGGTTTATTTGTAACAGGTGTGGTCATTTTGACCATGCTGATCAACAAGCTGCACGAAACATCAAGCGTAAAGCCGTTATTGAGTATGGCTTGAAGTTAATTAAGGTACCCACGGACTGTGGGAAACCCAAGCAGCTAACCCTGTTTGAAACGCCCAGCACTGAATTAACAGTTGCTTTAAGGAGAAAACACGACACCCTTCAGGGTAAACGTCGTGTGCCTGGGAACTTGGGAAGACAATTAGGACTGTTTTCTCAGGATATGTGGAATGTGAGTTCCGCAGAATCCCCCTTTTTCTAAAAGGGGGAGTGTCAACTGTTCTATAACCACCTTTCTGGTAGCATTGGGGTAAACAGAAGCAGGTGACAAATTGGAGGTGAAAAATGTGCGAGAAAATCTCTGTCAAGAATCAACCAGTAGTCAAGCATTACGAACTGCCCTTATAGAAGATCGTTTTTGCTTATACTTTCAACCGATTTTCCCTCTCCGTCAGGGTGAAAAAGAGGGTCATGTTCACAAGGAAATTTTAATCCGAATGGTGGGACAAGATGGCAGGATCATCCTACCCAACTATTTTCTTCCCTGTGCCGAAAAATCAGGATTAATGCCATCTATTGATCGTTGGGTTCTGGAATCATTTTTCAATGGCATTTACCACCCTAGCAAATGTATGGGCTGCTGGGCAAGGGATTATTATTGTGGGTGTATTATTGCATTTAACCTTTCCGGTTCCAGTGTTAACGATGACAGCTTTCTAAACTTTCTCGAAAATGCCGTCATCAACCATCCTGTTCCGCCCAGCAGTTTAGTCTTTGAGATTACCGAAACGGTAGCATTAACCAGCTTGGACAAAACCCGGAAATTTATCCAGCGCTTGCAAAACCTAGGTTGTCAGTTTGCCTTGGATGATTTTGGTACAGGTATGTCGAGTTTAGCCTATCTCAAGGAATTACCGTTAGATTTTGTCAAAATCGACGGTATGTTTGTGCGGGATGTAGTTTACAATCCCATCTCTGAAGCCATTGTCTGTGCTATTGTACAAATGGCTAAGGCGAAGCAAATTAAGACCATTGCCGAATACGTCGAAAATGTGGCGATTCTGGAACGATTGCAGGCGTTAGGTGTAGATTATGCCCAAGGGTTTTACTTAGGTAAACCTACCCCTATTCTCAAGGGAACACCAATTTTTTAGATAAATCATAAAATAGAGGAACTTCTATTTTATGTTCCCTGTTCCCTGTTCCTGACTTTCGCCCTGAAGTTGACGAAGTAACTTATAATGATTGGATAGCATCGTTTCTACATTCGGCGGTAAAAACGTAAAGTGAATATAAAACGAATTATCATCACTGGATTTATCTAACACTTTGGCATAGATATCCTCACTCACCGAAATTAACCGATCATCAACAAGTAAATTAATCTTGATATTTGTCAAAGGAGCCATGACTTGTTCTGAGCGAATCTCGCCACCTTTGGCAGAAAGTTTTACTAAAGTTCCCCGAAAAAATAGATCACTGACATGCTTGCCATCCAAAAAAGTGTAGTGTAAAGGAATCGGATCGACCAACGGCATAAATTGTTCTTCAGGTTTAGTTAAAAACAAGGAGTAAGGTTTGCCGATTCCCCCCACTTCATAAATCGGAATAGGCTTGGGCAATCCCTTGGGTTGAACCCGCATCTTTCCATCAATTCTTACCCCAGATCCAGCCGCATTTAGAGTAGACTGAGAAATCAGAATTTGACTGTCTGTCGTATAGGATTCGATGCGATAGGCTAAATTAACCTGAGAGCCCACCACTCCATATTTCGTCCGTTTCGATGACCCAATATTTCCAACGATAACCTCCCCCGTATTAATACCAATGCCCATAGTCAACGGCGGTAAACCCAGAAGCTTCATTCGTTCATTGACAGATGTCATTGCCAACTGCATCGCCACTGCACAAGCAATCGCGCGGCGGGCGTCATCTTCACGAAGCGTCGGCGCACCAAACAGAACTAAAATTCCATCCCCAAGAAATTCATCAATTGTGCCTTGGTATTGAGTAATCACATCCGTCATCGTGCCAAAATAGAAGTTGAGAATGTTCACCACCTCTTCTGGCGTTAAACTTTCAGTCAGGGCAGTAAACCCCCTTAAATCCGACGTTAAAATAGTAACCGTGCGCCGTTCACCACCGAGTTTAGCCCCTGAAGGGTTTTCTAAGACATTCGCAACAACTTCAGTGGTGAGATAGCGTCCAAAGGTTTCGCGGATTTTACCCACTTGATGGGCAAGGTAACTGGTGATAGCCATCACTGAACCCGATAAAGCCAGCAGAGGCGGAACCACAGGAATCCACCATCCGATTAAAAACGCTCCATAACTACTACCCGCCACGATACCCCCTGCTAGGATCAGTCCCGAAAATCGTTGTACAGATGCCCGTCGTCGGTTCACCTGATACCGTCCCTGCCAGGTTAAAATAGCGCCTACAGTAGACCAGAAAAAAATCCACAGGTTTTCTTTGAGTTGGGAGAATGTTTGAATTAGAGGACGCCCTTGTAGCGCCGCACTCAGGATTTGACTGGTAAGATTGGCATGCAACTCTACTCCAGACATACGTTCGGGCAAAGCGAACCAACTGCTACTGTAGGGTGTAAAAATCCAGTCTTGGAAACTCTCACCCACAAAGCCGATCAGAATAATGCGATCGCGTCCCCAATCTGGAGGGATACGATCCTCAAGCAGATCATGCAATGAGATAGTCTCAAAGTGTTCCTTGCTACCTCGATAATTCAATAAGATTTGGTAGCCACCGTCATCCGTGCGGACATAACCCCCATCATTTTTTTTGAAGCGAGAAAACGTGCTTTTTCCTAACTGCCAGGTATTGGGTTCGCCTGGTATTGGTTGGGGGCTAATTCCTTGAGCATCAAGATAGAGAAGTGCTAGATAGAATCCGAAACTGGGAATCACATTTCCATTGGCATTTTCAACTTGTAAGAGTGCGCGTCGGACTTTAGTATCGGCATCAAAGATGACATCATTAGCGCCCACTTGCCCTTTCGCTTTCAACACTGGGGGGGCGGCGACAGCATCCTGACGCTTATCCCCAACCACTTTCTCAATCCCCACCAGATTGGGGGTTGTTTCAAAGATGCGAACTAATTCCTGATGACCCGGTTGTACTGGTAAATCCCGATAAACATCCAGACCAATAGCTTTAGGGTTATGGGTTTTGAGTTTAGCAATAGCTTGGGCATAAATCTGATCCGGAAGAATCGATCGAGAAAGTTGCCCAATTTTTTTCACATCCGCCTCATCAATCCCCACGATCGCAATTCGTTGATCCAAGGGTGCGGAAGGACGCCAACGCATATATTGGTCATAGCATGCCCATTCCCAAGTTTGCAGCATCCCAATCCACCGCAGGAGAATGATCAAAGCTGTAACCGTTGGGCTAACTATCCAAACGCCACGCCATTGCCAAAGCCACCGCTTACAGGATTTGTACATCTAAACTAATAGATTCTGAGTGGGATATATTCGACTAGCTGGAATTTAGAGGCTTAAATAACTGGTAGGGAATCCCCCATGCTTTCAGCCGGGGGAGGATGTCAATCTTTGAACTCTCTCATCGCCTCAGCATCTTGAGTTTCCTGAGCATCTTGAGTTTCAACCGCACAGGAGTGAACCAAACACTCAATGGGAATATTGTCCAACTCCACCGATGTTAACAATTCTTGCATCTCATCTGCGATCGCGGAGTCATTGGGAAATTGTTGATAGAGTCGAGCTAAAATCATCAGCGTTTCTGCCCAAATCATTTCTTTGGCATAGTTAGAGGCTTCGTCTTGAAGATGTTGTTTGATCCGTTCGGGTTGATTTACGAGTGCATCAAGAAGGGTTTGCAGTTCTGCGGGTGGGGTGGTTCCGTTCTGAATCGGTTGACGCTGGATTAAACCTCGAACAAAATGATCCTTACTGCGATCATCAGGGTTACACACTAATGCCAATGTCCAACTATACCTTGTGTCAGTTGCCAGAGAGATGTGATCAGGAAGCTTGAATTCTAAAATACCGGGAATTTGGGTTAGGGGTATTTGTGTATAGTAGTAAACTTCCTGGTTTTCCTCGTCCACAAGCAGAAAATCGGCTGACTGCGCTTGTGTGGGGGGAATATACCAAAACAAGCTGGGGTTGGAAGATATGGTAGTCGTTAGATTATTCATTGGCGTTAGCGCCGTTAATCGTGTCTTTCCGGTAACACAAGCTATACCCCGTTGTCCGCCCCCGCCGGTTCTCTGGGGTGCGCCAATATTTTCTCCTGGAGGAAACTTTAAACTAATATCGAATGACTGGGCTTTGATTCGAGGTGCAGCGAAAGCCAACGCCAACCCGAAGATTAGCGTAACCGTACCGAGATAGGTAAAATGCTTAAGACCACCCATGGTATAACCTTCTTTTAATCTAGTCCTGAGATCTATTGCCACAGTCGCTTTCAATCTAAGCCATGACGGTTGTCTTCAACGCTAGTTCCTCTCATCAGTTATGGCAAGACTAATGACTAACGACTAATGACATGTTAGTTTGAACCTAGCCAGCCTATTGAGTGTCTCTGATGAAACTTGCGATCGCACAACTCAATCCCACGATTGGCGACTTAACCAGCAATGCCCAAAAAATCCTTGATGCGGCGAATCAGGCGGCGCGTCAGGGTGTCCGCCTCTTATTGACCCCTGAACTATCCCTGTGTGGATATCCGCCGCGAGACTTGCTATTAAATCCCAGTTTTATGGAGTCCATGGCAGAATGCCTGGACAACTTAGCCCAACAGTTACCCTCAACCCTAGGGGTTTTGGTGGGAACAGTGACAGCGAATCCCAAAGCTGAGAGTTCGGGAGGTAAACCTTTATTCAATAGTATTGCCCTGTTGGAGGGCGGTAAGGTACAGCAGGTGTTTCATAAGCGCCTGTTGCCAACCTATGATGTCTTTGATGAGAACCGCTATTTTGAAGCCGGAGTCCAGACTAATTCATTTACCATAGAGGCACACTCAGCTACCCCAATTAAAATTGGCGTGACGATTTGCGAGGATCTGTGGAACGATGAGGAGTTTTGGGGGAAGCGTACTTATCAGTTCAATCCTATTACCGACTTAGTCCAGCAAAAGGTTGATTTGATCGTCAATCTCTCCGCATCGCCCTATAGTGTGGGCAAACAACAACTGCGGGAAGCCATGTTGCAACATAGCGCTAGACGTTATCAGCAACCGATTCTCTACGCCAATCAGGTGGGGGGAAATGACGACTTAATCTTTGATGGGAGTAGTGTGGGATTTAACCGCGCCGGGGAAATGGTTTGTCGCGCCCCTGCCTTTGAAACCGATGTTTTACTGGTAGACTTTGATCCTCTCCAACGGGATTTACGCCAGAGTGCGATCGCACCCGCCCCAGAGAGTATAAATGCTCAAATATGGTCGGCTTTAGTTCTAGGCATCCGAGACTATGCCCGCAAATGTGGCTTTAAACGGGTGGTGATTGGTTTGAGTGGGGGAATTGATTCATCCCTAGTTGCTGCCCTTGCCACAGAAGCCTTGGGGCCAGAAAATGTACTTGGTGTTCTCATGCCATCCCCCCATTCCTCTAAACACTCCATCGATGATGCCCTAGCTTTAGCCAAGAATTTAGGGATTAAAACTCATACCTTGCCCATTGGCGACTTGATGCAGGGGTATGACCAAAGTTTAGAACCCCTATTTGCCGGAACCGAATTTGGCACAGCTGAGGAGAATATTCAAGCCCGGATTCGGGGAAACTTGTTAATGGCGATCGCGAATAAGTTTGACTATCTGCTAATCTCGACGGGGAATAAGTCAGAGATGGCGGTGGGGTACTGTACTCTCTATGGGGATATGAACGGTGGACTAGCCGCGATCGCGGATGTTCCCAAAACCCGCGTTTATTCCCTCTGTGAGTGGCTTAATTCTACCCAAGCTAAGGCATCGCAAAGCCAAGCTACCCCAAAGCCCTTATCGGATACCCAACCAGAAATTATTCCCGCGAATGTCTTAGCCAAACCTCCAAGTGCTGAACTAAAACCGGATCAAACTGACCAAGACTCCTTACCTGAATACACCATTCTGGATGATATCTTACAACGCCTGATTCATGACCATCAATCTGCCCACCAAATCATCGACGCCGGACATGATCCAGAGATTGTCCATAAAGTGATGCAAATGGTAGCACGGGCAGAATTTAAGCGCCGCCAAGCACCACCAGGATTAAAGATTACTGATCGGGCATTTGGTACCGGTTGGCGGATGCCCATAGCTAGTCGTTGGGTCGCGGTTAAGAAATCTATCTAAAGGTAGATAAAGAATTTTACACTGAAAATGCTGTATAGCAGCCAACCTATCATACTATAGATGCATAGCAACCTTTTCACTAACGACTACGGAAACTAGACTATGCATCTTAAAACAACCTCAACTATTCTCGGATTAGCCGTTGGCAGTGCGTTAACCCTATCTGCCATGCCAGCCAAAGCAGCGACAGTCGAGTTTGGCAATAACGGTATCTTATTTGATACGGATACCCAAATAGATTTTGACTTCATTCGGTCTCAAGGCGCTTTCAAGTCCACCTTATTTATTGTAGAAGCGGCTAATCCGACCGACCCAGTATTTACTCTGTTTAAGGAGAATGAGCCGTTTGATGATACAAGTCCCGATTTTATTGGGACTTGTCCAACCAGTGTCACTGTACCTGGTAGCTCTTCTTGCACAAACTTGTTCACCTTTGAAGCTGGTATCGAATACAGTTTGGCTCTCTTCTCCGGGAATAACAACCCAGCCGGAACAAATGGGTTCGTTTACTCCACCGATGCTCTAAATACTCCGGCAAATCGTCAGGCGTTTGTTTTCGATGGCGTCGTTCTGCCTCCCTATACTGAACCAGGAGAAGGTTCATCTGATCCGGCTTTAGGTAAAGTGACGATTGCTTTCGATGACAAAGGTGGTGGAAACGATGGAGATTTCCAAGACTTTATCATCACGGCTATGGAAACTAAGGAATCTATCCCTGAACCAGCAACGTTAGCTGCATTAGGATTAGTCGCTGGCTCATTAACTCTAATCCGTCGTCGCCAGCGGTGATATAGCAACCGCCACAACGGTTAGGACACACCTGCGTGCATCGAAATAATAAACGG
Organism: Coleofasciculus sp.; assembly: GCF_046565525.1. Classification (NCBI taxonomy): domain Bacteria; kingdom Bacillati; phylum Cyanobacteriota; class Cyanophyceae; order Coleofasciculales; family Coleofasciculaceae; genus Coleofasciculus; species Coleofasciculus sp. The sequence goes on from NZ_JBKHUP010000142.1 coordinate 8,071, forward strand.
CATTCATCTGATGTCCTAAGGACTTTGGCGACTGCTATAAGTAGGGGACAATTCATGAATTGTCCCCTACAGGTACAGCATTTTCTTGAATTAATCCTAACTTTTATTGAGGATTGTGTACTTTTCAGTCAAGAATCCCTAAGAAAAAGGTGAAGATCAAAGGGAATACAGAGCAACCCCATTCCCAATTCTCCCCTTTCCCATGAAGATTCTGATAGTCGATGATGATCCAGTGACAGCTTCACCCCTGATTGAAGCACTCACAGCCCATAACTACACCATTGAAGCAGCAACGAATCCTGATCATGGACTGGAACTGGCTCAAACCTCTCACTATGACTTAGCTGTCTTAGACGTCACACCTCAAAAGCTAGATGGCATTCATCTATGCCAAAAACTGCGCCATCAGGGTTCTCAAATGCCGATTCTCCTCGTCAGCCCTAAGGGAAGTAGCGCCGATCGCATTCGCGGATTAGAGGCGGGTGCGGATGACTATGTAATTAAACCCTATGATCTGTGCGAATTGATAGCGCGAATTCGGGCATTATTGCGGCGGCGTCACTCCACAATATCAAAGGTGTTGACCTGGGAGAAGCTGCGGCTAGAACCGGATACGGGTGAAGTGATGTATAAAGGAAAATTATTACACTTAACACCCAAAGAATACGGATTGTTAGAACTATTCCTGCGTCATCCTCGACGTATTTTTAGCCGCAGTGCTATCCTCAATCACATTTGGTCGAGTGATGAATTTCCCGGTGAGGAAGCCGTAACCACCCAGATTAAAGGGTTGCGGCAAAAGCTTAAAGCCGCCGGGATAAAAATTAATTTAATTGAAACAGTATACGGCGTAGGGTATCGCCTCAAAGATGCACCCACTCAGGAACAAGAAGACAAAAAAATCCGGGAAAATGTAGAAATCTATCATGACACGTCTGAAGCTAAAGTCATGGCGGCGGTTGCCAAAATTTGGCAAAAGTTTAAAGAAAGCCTCCCGGAAAAGCTAGACGTATTTAGGCAAGTGAGTTTAACCCTAGCGACAGGAACCCTGAATCAGCAACTCTATGAGCATGCCAAAATGGAAGCACACCGATTAGTTGGCTCATTAGGATCGTTTGGTTGTGCAGAGGGTTCTCAAATCGCACGCGAAATCGAACAGCTTTTGCAGACTCAGACAAAAGCAACGCCGCCAGACGCCCAGAAGCTGAAACATTTAATAGACTCACTCCAACAGGCGATCGCAACCAAACCCGCCCTTGTTCAGGTGGCGCCCCCTGTCTGTGATCCGCCAACTTTTTCCACTTCCCCAGCCCAATTATTGGTTATTGACGATGATCAGATCCTCACTCAACATATAGAAATCGAAGCAAAAGCCTGGGGATTGCAGGTGAATAGCGCCCCTCACCTTCAAGCCGCCAAACGAGCGATCGCGCTACATCCTCCTGATGTAATTTTGCTGGATCTCACCTTTGCTGACACCCAAGAAAACGGCTTTGAACTCCTAGCAGAACTCGCTAACCAACACTCAGAAATTCCCGTTTTCATCTTTTCCAGTCAAAATCACCTCAGCAGTCGAGTAAAAGCCGCCCGTCTAGGTGCTGCTACCTTTTTACAGAAACCCATGACTCCCCCAGAAATTTTGCACGCGGTGACTCAAGGGATTAATCAGCAGAAATTGGGGGAAGCTAAAGTCTTAGTCGTGGATGATGACGAGCAAATCCTCGCCCTGCTGCGCCACTTGCTGCAACCCTGGGGACTAAAGGTGACTACCTTGGCACATCCCCAACGCTTCTGGGACGTCCTAGAAGCCGTATCCCCTGACTTACTAATTTTAGACGTAGAAATGCCGGAATATAGTGGCATAGAGTTATGTCAAGTGGTTCGTCATGACTTACGCTGGAATAACTTACCCGTGCTATTTCTCTCCGCCCATACAGAAGTGCAAACGGTGCAGCAAGTTTTTACCGTCGGTGCTGATGATTACGTGAAAAAACCGATAGTAGAGCCTGAACTCATTACCCGTGTGTTAAATCGGCTAGAACGTCGATCCAGTAGTAGCAGTTAGTGGTAGTGACATAAGACAATTAAGCAAAACGTTGTCCGATCGCTTTGAGGGCAAACTGGGGTAAAGCCATCATCCGCCGCCAGCGCCAAGGTTCTTGATAGAGTCGATAGAGCCATTCCAAATGATGATTCCGCAACCAGACAGGCGCACGGGATTTAACCCCAGCCCAAATATCGAAGCTACCGCCAACGCCAATCCAAATGGATCGAGGACACAAATGTCGGTTTTGAGCAATCCACAACTCCTGACGGGGAACCCCTAAACCGACAAAAATTAATGGAGGTTGTTCTTTTGCTAATGTAACCTTGAGTTGATCTTCAGCTTCTGGGGAAAGATAGCCATCTTCAATTCCTGCGATCGCGAGTTTCGGGTATTGTTCTTGCCATATCTTAGCCGCCGCTTGAGCAATACCCGGTTGACCCCCATAGAAAAAAACCGGATAAGACTTACCCCATTCTCCCGCCTGTTGCAGTAACGATTCTGCCAACTCAATTCCTGGACAACGCTGCTGTCGGATACCGTGGAGGAGTAAGTAAAGGATAACACCTGAACCATCAGGGACAACTAATTCCGCTTGTCGGATTGAACTTGCCAAAGCTGGATGACACTCCGCCTGCATTACCATTTCTGCATTCAATGTCACCACATGACACCCCAGGTTTTGCCCAAGGCGATTACCCAACCAGCGATCGTACTCTTGGAGTAGGTGAACAGATAGTCCCATAACAGGGAACGGCTTCGGGGTCTCACACATAATCAGGTTGTTGCTTATTCTCCCATCAAATTAACACTTAGCAGACTATCTGATCCGGACGGTGAACGCTAGTCTTTGGTTAAGATTGATCAAGCTGCTGCGAAAAATGAGAAGAGACGCGATACTTCGCGCCTCTGAAATCTATCTCTACTGGAATTTGCTCACTAGATGGCTCTTTTTACCAAGCGATCTGGGTACAAGCCAAGCGGTGTGAAGGGGCATTCCCACTACCCTTGAACCCACTTGTCTGTTACTTCTGTTATAGGAGAAAATCTGTAAAGATAGGAACAAGTTGGGCTAATCCATTTTAAAGATTGCAACAAGATGGTCTTATGTCCTTTGTCCTTTGTCCTTTCTCATCGATATGTCTGCCTCATATCCCATTTTCTGGATGCGATCGCACCACGAATGTTAAATTAGTGCTGTTCCCGCTTATCCTTCAACCCAGACATGCTTAAACCTGAACTCCTCGCCCCAGCGAAGAATCTGGAACGATTAAAAGTCGCCATTGCTTATGGTGCAGATGCGGTGTATCTAGGGGGACAAAACTATGGATTGCGGGCGCGTGCAGATAATTTTACTGACTCTGAGTTAGCTCAAGGTGTGGCATTTGCCCATCAACATGATGCCAAAATTTACGTCACACTGAACGCTTTTCTCCACGATGCAGACTTTGAGGGACTCATTGATTATTGCCAGTTTCTCGAATCTCTTGGCGTTGATGGGGTAATCGTCTCCGATTTAGGGGTTATCCGAGTTGTGCAAAGGAATTCAAATCTACCTATTCACCTCTCCACTCAAGCATCTTGTCTCAATTCCTACAGCGCCCTTCTCTGGAAAAAAATGGGAGTCAAGCGCTTAATTGTCGGTCGAGAACTTAGTATTGCTGAAGCGGGTTTAATTGGAGAACAATCCGGTATTGACGTGGAAATGTTTGCCCACGGTGCAATGTGTATGGCATATTCTGGTCATTGTACCATTTCTAATTTTACCGCAGGTCGCGATTCTAACCGGGGCGGATGTATCCAATCCTGTCGATTACCCTATCACTTACAAAGTCATGACGATAAAGCCGATGATTTGGTCAGCTTCATGTCTTCCAGAGATTTGTGGGGAATTTATCAGATTGGTGAGTTTTTTAACCATAATATTTGCTCATTAAAAATAGAAGGACGGATGAAATCCTCGTTCTATGTCGCCCTCACCTGTAAGGTTTATCGTCAATTAATTGATGCTTATGCAGTCGGCACATTAGATGAACAGCTCCTCAGCCAAGCCGCAGCCGAACTGCAATCGATTCCTAACCGAGACTATTTTTCGGGTTCCTTAGAAACACCAGCCGATAAGAATTCCGTATTTGGACAGTTATCGGGAATTAATACAGGAACTCACTGCTATTTAGGCATGGTTATGGATACAACCTCCCAAGAGATTATTTTACGACTCATTGAACCCTTGGCAGTTGGCGATAAAATTGAAATTATCCCTTTTCATGGAGAACCGATAGGGTGGCAAGTTAATCAGATTTTTTCTATGACAGGTGAACGGTTAGAATCGATGCGAAAGGACAGTATTGTTCGCTTACCCAAGCCGGATGACTCCGTGCGATCGCACAATATCACCAAATTAAATGTCGTTCGATTCACCCATTCCCCAGGGCGAAGCATTCTTGCCAAAAACTTAGTCCGAAGAGTATAAACTTTATCCAAGAATGCTTCGCCCATTCCTCCAAGTTTAACGACAAATTACCATGCAATTTAATACCTTTGTTTCATCAATTCACGATTTAGAGCGCTGTGTCAATGCGCCCCATCTGCATGAGGTATTATTGGAACCAATACTATTAGCGCGACAGGGACAATTATCAAAAGCGAAGGTACATGATTTAGCCAGACAAGCTTGGGAAAACGAACTGCGCCCGGTACTCGTCTGGGATCTGTTAATGCCAGAACGGGTAATGAGAATTATTTGTAATCATTTAAAGGATTGGGAACTCAGTCACTTTGGCGCCATTCGTGTCTGTGATCCTGGCGCGGCTTATTGGCTGAAAACCCATTTTCCTGAGATTCCTATCCAGTTAATTGTTGAGACAGGGAATCACAATCTGGAGGCTTTGCAGGGATGGTGCGAGATTCTTTCGGAGTCGTTGGAACGGTTAGTGTTATCGATTGAACTACCGGAAGAAAAGCTGATTGAATATTGCCAAACTTTACCCGTTCCCTGTGAATTGCTGGGTGTGGGACTCATTCTCTTATTTTACTCGCCGCGATCGCTCTTAGTAAACCCGTTGCTGGAAAGCCAGCATACAGAAGGAACAGAGGAAATCGATTCTCTATACCGATTTAACCCAGACTCCCCTCTTTATCTAGAAGCGACGGCGGCTTTTGCTGATAACCCTAATCGCCATTTTCCTACTTTAGAAACTGCCCATGGAACGTTCATGTTCTTAGACAAAGATCAGTTTATTCTCGATCGTTTAGATGGGTTGTGTGAGGCGGGTTTACATACAATACGATTAGACGTGCGACATCTGAGTCAGGAGGATAATGTCGCCGTTGATATTGATAAAATTTGTCGCCAAATATTAGAAGATCCGGCAAAATTACGGGAAAACTGGTTCCGAGAAACACGCGCTCCTTTTTTCAAAGCAAATCGCACCACCGCATTGTTCCCCCGGATGAAATCAAAACTATCTGAATACCGAAATGACACCTGTTTAGCGGAAGTTCTGGCTGGCGAAAGTGGCAAATATGTGGTTTTTTACACCTGGCGTTCCTTCGAGATTTCACAGATTCAAAGTATGGTTTTGCCAACGGGTGAAGCGATTGTTCCCCAAGATGTTATTTTTCGCAACATAAACGGCGAACCTCTTGACAGCTTTGAACCCGAACAAATTTTAGTGACTAATTGGATCAAAAAAGCTGTTCCAGGTTCTCTTCTGTTGGGAAAAAATTCTTGATAATTCAGACATGTAGGGGCGGGTTTGACAGATAACAGTTTGCCACCAACTGATAACGTGACTAAACCCGCCCTTCTAGAGTACGATACCTTGATAAGGCGCAAGCCTTGCACCCCTACGTTCGGGTGTATCTCATCTGGGTCATATCTACTAAAAATCTACTAATTTCTACTAAATTAGTAGATTAAGGTGTCAGCTATTCATGATCAACGACTGAGAATGTCTAATCCATACTTTCGCTTCAAGCAATTCACCGTCTTTCACGATCGCTGTGCAATGAAGGTCGGCACGGATGGTACACTGTTAGGGGCATGGACGGATATCACAGGCGTGCAAAGCATTCTGGATATTGGCACAGGAACGGGTTTAGTGGCGCTGATGTTGGCACAGCGATCGCAGGCGCACATCGACGCCGTGGAAATTGACGCAGAGGCTTGCATTCAGGCGCAGGAGAATGTGGCGCGATCACCTTGGCGCGATCGCATTCAGGTGTATCAGGGTTCTGTGCAAGATTATGCCACGACTTGCTCTAAGCGGTACGATCTGATTGTGTCTAATCCCCCTTTTTTTGACAATGCCAGTAAAGCGTCACAAAAGGCGAGAACCGTAGCACGACATAGTGATTCTCTCAGGCAATTGGATCTATTACAAGTGACAGAAAAGCTTTTGTGTGAGAACGGTAGGCTTGTTGTCATTTATCCCACTGATGCTGCCCAACTTTTCCAAGAAAAAGCCGAATCATTCGGTTTCTTTTGCCAGAGGAAACTCTCTGTTAAACCGACCTTAGCCAGTCAAACTAAACGAATTATACTGGAACTAGGTAAATATCAGTTACCCTCTCAAGAAAACATCCTTACGATAGAAGCCAGCAGACGGGTTTATACCCCTGAATTTATTAGATTGATTAAAGACTTTTATCTAAAGTATTAATAATATTACCTCATACCAGCGAGCAAGATGCTCGTTCACTAAGTACAGGAGAGTCATCCTGGATTGTGAAACTCGTTGCCGAGAGTTAGTCTAACTTTAGGCTGATGAGAATTCTGCAAATAATAATCAAACTAGAGATATGTGGAATAATCAAAATCCCCCAGAATTCGAGCATGACGGTTTTCCCCATCCCCAACGAGATGGGGTGGATGAGAAATCTCCAGACACTGAACAGGAAAGCCTTGACCCTAATCTATCGCCAGAGCATATAAAATCGACCAAAAAATCTTTGAAGCGCATCTATATTACTCTCCTAATTATTGGTTTACTTTTAGGAGGAGTGGTATCTGTAGGAGTTGTTATCGCCCTTGATCGCATGGGATTGACAGACGCCCCAGCAGATGTGGAAGAGACTGAAATGCCCTATTAAGCCGAATGGCGCTCAAATAAGCATTTTTGGGTCGCCGAAATCCTTGATATACCGTAGGGTGGGCATTGCCCACCAGCCAAAATTTCAGTACTATTCCTATTCAACCTGTCGCGCATCAAATTGGATAGTTGTGCGATCAGTACTTCTTACGCCAGATAAGGTAATATAGCATAATCCCACCGAAAAAAACTAAACCTGCCCCTACATGAATAAGGGCTGGTTTTGCTGCTCAGTTATCGGTGATAAGTTAGCGTGAGTCCCTAAACCTGCCTCTACAATTCCTAAACCCGCCTCTACAATTGGCTGATGAATTACGACAAACTCAATCCAGAACTTTATCCCACAAAACTTTATCTGAGTCCGGAAAAAGATGAACTCTTTGAAAAAGAAGTGTGGCCCAAGCCGTTTGTTTTTAACCAGGATGTGGTCAATGTTTTCGATAATATGATATTTCGTTCAGTGCCTCTGTATCAAGAGGTGCTAACCTGTGCCGCTCATTGGGCGAGAGAGTATTATCAACCGGGAACGCGGATTATTGATGTTGGCTGTTCTACGGGAACATTTCTGGAATTACTGGGGCGTTTCTTGAAGCAAAACGCTACGCTGGTTGGGATTGATAATTCTCAACCCATGATAGAGAAAGCAGAGCAGAAGTTGGTTCAGATTAAACAGATACATCAGATTCAATTCATCTGTGACAAGGCAGAAAACTGTTCCTTTGAGAATAGTAGCGTTGTTGTGATTAACTACACCCTACAATTTTTGCCGCTACAGGTGCGTCAACTCTTGCTCCGAACTATCTACGAGGGATTGGTTCCAGGTGGCTTACTCTTCGTAAGTGAAAAGGTAAAGTCACCCTATCCCCAATTTCAAGAGACAATCACCCGACACTACGAAGCCTTTAAAGCTCATAATGGTTATGCCCGTACTGAAATTGAACGCAAAAAGGAGGCGCTAGAGAATGTGTTAGTGCCTTTAACTGAAGCCCAGCAGGTGCAAATGTTGTATGATAGTGGCTTTAAGAAAGTTGATTCGCTGATTAAATTACATAACTTTATTTCCTGGGTTGCTCTCAAGTAAGATGTAATTTATACGCCCATAAACTAATAGAATGCTTGACATAAAACAAGCTAAAGGTTAATTTAAGATTTAGCTATAACTGAACAGTTGATTCCGATTTAGCCAGACGCTCCCCTGGGAGCAACTATGATGCCATTGGGAACCTGATTTGTCTCATCGGTTCTATTCCGGAAAACTCTGAACATGGCTCAACTTGAAGACCTCACTCGTGGTGCAACTGTTAAAGGTATCTTACCCAATCACCATGTCACTGTCATTGACGCCAAGTGGCACGGCAGTGATGTGATTGAATTAACCTATAAAGATGCTAGTGGACAACCTCATACCGAACTCCTCTTTCGAGACCGAGAGCCGACATTAGATATCGTCACGGAAGGGCAACCTTGGAGTTTTGACGGTGATGGCGCATTACTTCGACTCGTCTCAGAAGCCCATCGCATTCGGCTCGCTCATCTATTTGACCCACTGCTGGCTGTCCATACCTCCCTCGTCGAACCCCTCCCTCACCAGATCACAGCCGTCTATGGGGAGATGCTCACCCGTCAGCCCCTGCGGTTCCTCTTAGCGGATGATCCGGGGGCGGGGAAAACGATTATGGCAGGGCTATTTATCCGGGAGTTGCTGATTCGGGGGGATTTGCAACGCTGTCTGATTGTCTGTCCGGGGAGTCTGGCGGTACAGTGGCAAGATGAACTGTTTCACAAGTTTCATCTGCCCTTTGAGATTTTAACGAATGACCGCATCGAAGCGGCTCAGGCACCGTTGGCTTTGCCTTGACCATCTTGCAACGTCGCCTTGCATCCTCCCCCGAAGCGATTTATCAGTCCCTGCAACGGCGGCGGGAGCGGTTACAGAAACGTCTACGAGACGAGAAAATGCGATCGCGCGGATTGAGTTTGGAATTGGAGTTTGGACTGACTATCGATTTGGAAGACTGGGATGATGATTTTGAGGAGTCTTCTACTGAGGAGCGGGAAACGACGGAGGAAGAGGTCATTGATCTGGCGACAGCCGCTCGCACTATTACTGAACTGCAAGCCGAAATCGATCACTTGGGCGAACTGGAAAATCTAGCGCTGCGGGTGAGGCGCAGTGGCAAGGATCGTAAATGGGAGGAGCTATCGAAACTCCTGCAAGATCAGGCAGAAATGTTTGATGCTGGAGGTTATCGGCGTAAGCTGGTGATTTTTACTGAGCATCGAGATACGTTAAACTATTTGACGGAGCGCATCGGCACCCTGTTAGGTCGTCCTGAAGCCATTGTTACGATTCATGGCGGTATGAGTCGAGACTCTCTTGACGTACTCCCCCGACTAAAGTAAGGGGGATTCTTAAAGGATATTACGAGGCGGACTTAAGTCGCGCCTCTCCA
>NZ_JBKHUP010000143.1:0-16654 GCF_046565525.1 Coleofasciculus sp.
CCCAATCAGCGACCACCCCTAAAAAGGTGGCGTGGTGAGGAATCCCCCGCGCTCTTTAGCCGGGGGAGGATGTCAATAAACTCATGCTCTACAGGGCGACCCAAGTAACTGATTGGACTATCGGGTTCAGTTAATCAAGCGGATCGCCCCTACCGTTTTATTTAGCTAATTCTGATGTGTTTAGGCAGGTTGTTGCACGGGTAAATTGGCACTCTTCCAAGCACTCCATGAACCGGGAATGTTGATTACCTTTTCAAACCCATGCTTTTGTAGCAAACTGGCAGCTATAGACGCCCGATATCCACTACCACAGTAGGTGGCTAGGGTTTTATTTTTGTCTAACTGATCCAGTTTTTTTTCTAGATGGGGAACATAAATATGTTCAGCGCCAGGGATGCAGCCACTGTGAAACTCTTTATCAGTCCGCACATCTAACACGGTGAGCGTTGAGTCTTCTTTGTGCTGATTCAACTCATTCACCGTCCACTCACCCAGGTGTTGCAAGGGTAGCCCAGCATTCTGCCAACTTTTCATCCCATCGTGGAGATAGCCGACTAGGTTATCGTAACCCACGCGGAATAACTGTTCGGTGACGAGGGATAAGTCTCGCGCACTTTCTACAACGAGTAGCAGCGTTTTTTCTGGGTCAATCATCCAGCCCATCCAGGTAGGAAAGGCAGATTGGAGGGCAATATTAATCGCACCAGGGATATGTCCACCCCCAAATGCCAGCATCGAACGGGTATCGATGACAAGGGTATTTTCATCTGCCATCTTTTGTTGGAATTCTTGAGGGGAGAAGGGTTGCAATGTTGGCACACACCCTTTAATTAGTGCCCCTTTAGCGTTCACTTTTTTCAAGCGTGAGTAGTGAGTGGGGGGTTCTGGCATATCGCCCAAAATCCACTCGACAAATTCTGCTTCGGTTCGCTCTTTCAATGCGTCACTAAAAATTCGTTCATTCCCAATAGTACTTTGTTGTCGATCGCCAATGGATTTACCGCAGGATGAACCCGCACCGTGACAGGGATAGACTTCGACGCGATCGCCTAACGGGACTAATTTGTCGAATAATGAGTGATACAGTTGCGCCGCCTGTTTTTTCTCTGTCCCTGTACCTACTAAATCGGGACGCCCAACATCTAGATTAAACAGCGTATCCCCAGTCAGCACGCCAAAGGGTTCTTTCCCTTGTTGAGCATCATGAATTAATAGGCAAATGTGTTCTGGTGTATGTCCAGGAGTATGCAGGGCGCGAAGGGTAACTGTACCAATTTGTAACTCGTCTCCTTCACTCAGTTGCTGTATCTGGAATTGATAATCTTCACTCTTCCCGCCGTAAATTGTCGCGCCAGTACGGGCTTGAAGTTCATGGACACCGGATACAAAGTCTGCGTGGATATGGGTTTCCAGAATGTGGGTAATTCTCACTCCACGCGATCGCGCTATTTGTAAATAAATATCTACGTCACGACGCGGATCGATAACGGCGGCTACACCCGCTTTGTCATCTCCCACTATATAGGATAGCAGCGCTAGCCCTTCGGTGTTAATTTGTTCTAAAACTAATGCCATGATTTGTTCTCCGATTTAAAGATTAACTCCCTTGTGAATGCTGTGAAATATAGGTTTTGAAGAATTCTTTCATCTGAGGGGATTTCTCACAGTCAAAGCCCATGTTTTTCCCTTTTTCCATGGCTTGTTCTGCGGTCATTCCCTCGCGAGTTGCCACATACATTAATGCCATCGCCCCTGAACGTAAACCACTCTTGCAGTGAATCAGGGCTGGTTTGGGCAGTTCTTCGATCTGCTGGAGAACTTGATTTGCCAGTTGCTCCGTCATCGCATCGGGTTTAACCGGGATATTGACATACTGCAATCCGGCGGCTTCGACTTGCTGCTGTTCATCCCTAGGGAACCCCTCTTCGGAGGGCGATCGCAGATTTAATACCGATTTTACCCCCTCTTGAGCCGCTTGTTGCAATTGCTCCGGCGTCACCTGATTCGTGGCTACGGTTAAGTTATCGTTAATCTTTTTGGCGTTTTCCATGAAAGTCTAACTCCTTGTTAAAATGTCAATAGTATAAATACTTATTTAGATTCCATTCATAGTTTTGGCTGAAAAATGGAAAAATTCCTCTAACCTGAGAAGGATATTATTTTCTATCTAAAGATAGTTTTTATTTTGAGCAAAGGCTAACTGTTTAAGGTTTAGCAACTTCTTGGCTCTAAGTAGGAAACAGCCCTCAAACCCTTACATAAACGAATGACGATCTCCACTGCTCACTACCTATACCCAATTTAAATACGTGACAGCTTACTTATTCAGCAACCCCTGATTAAAGATGAATCGAAGAAAATTCTTTTTCCTCAGTAGCTCAACGGCTGGCGCTATCTTACTCAGTCAGTGTTCTTCGGCTACGACTAAACAAGCGCAGTCGGAAAAATTACGCTTGTCTTCCAGGCGATTGAGTAGCCAAGGCGGACAACTCGATATTGCTCTCAATGCGGGTTACGGTGATATTAACCTCGCCGGACGTCAAGCCCAACTTTACAGCTATAACGGACAAGTTCCCGGTCCAGTTTTAGAAGCTCAGCCAGGAGATTCTGTTCGGATTCAATTCAGTAATAATCTACCAGAAGCAACCAACCTGCACTATCACGGACTCCACGTTTCCCCCACTGGAAATGCTGATAATGTCTTTCTGGAAATTCCCTCTGGGGAGCAACTAACCTATGAATTCACGATTCCCCAAAACCATCCGGCGGGAACCTTCTGGTATCATCCTCACCTTCATGGTTTGGTCGCCAAGCAGGTTTCCTGGGGAATGGGGGGATTATTTATTGTGCGTGGTGAATTAGACCAAATTCCGGAAATTGAAGCGGCGCAAGAAGAATTATTGGTTATCCAGGATTTTGGTTTAGATAGCGGCGGTCAGGTGATTACACCCCACCCCATGGAGCAAATGCATGGACGGGAAGGACAACTGATTACTATTAATGGTAATGTTAATCCGACTCTATCGATTCCATCCGGTGGCTTATTGCGTCTGCGAATTGCTAATGCTTCGCCCTCTCGTTTTTATCGTTTGAGTTTAGAGGAACATCCCTTTTATTTAATTGCTACTGAAGGGGGTTCTATCTCTGAACCTGTCGAACAGCAAGAGTTACTGTTAACGCCGGGACAGCGAGTTGAGGTGCTGGTGTCCGGAGAGCGAGAACCTGGAGAATACCGTTTGTTAAATCAACCCTATAACCGAGGGAGTATGGGTATGATGGGCGGTGGTATGATGGGTCGTGGTCGAATGGGTCGTGGTATGATGGGTCGTGGTATGATGGGTCGTGGACAGACTAACGATTCCGGAAATGTCGAGGTATTAGCCACACTCCGCTATAACGGACAAGTTGAACCGCTTCCCTTACCCAAACGCTTGATTCCAGTAGACGCCTTGCCCGAACCTGAGACGACACGACGTTTTACTTTCAGTCATGGTATGGCTCCGGGACAGGGTATGGTGTTTTTGATTAATGGCAAAACATTCGACCACCAGCGCATTGATACCCAGGTGCAATTAAATACTGTGGAAGATTGGGAGTTGGTGAATACGGGGATGATGGATCATCCGATTCACTTACATACTAATCATTTTCAAGTGATTGACCGCAATGGTCAACCTGAACCCTATCGGGCTTGGCGAGATACGGTTTTAGTACCAGTTGGGGGAACAGTGCGGATTCGGGTTCGGTTTACCGATTTTCCGGGAAAAACAGTTTATCACTGCCATATTTTAGATCATGAAGATTTAGGCATGATGGGTACTATAGAAATGGTGAGTTAACGTTAATTCAATTTTACAATTTGACCGGGGCGGGTTTAGTGGCATCTGGGTAAACCAGAAACGATAGTTGTGAAACCCGCCCCTACATGGGCGCTATGATGTTCTGTGATTTGGCATCAGTGTTTGTGTTGATTCCTCATGACTTTAGTGATTTTTTTCCACTTTTCCTTCTCGGCTAAGGAGGCTTTTTGGTCTTGTTTCCGGGCTAGATAGTGAAGTTCTTTTTGCAGTTTTTGATAATTCAGGAAACGCTGATCATCAAGGGTGCCATTTTCCAAGGCTTGTTGCACAGCACAACCGGGTTCGTCTTGGTGTTTACAATTGCGAAAACGACAGTGCTGGGCTAAGGTGTCGATATCGGTAAAGGTATCGGCTAAACTTTCCTCGTCTGCCCAAATCTGAAGTTCCCGCATCCCTGGAGTATCTATCAGCAAACCCCCTGAAGGCAGGGGAATCAATTGGCGATGGGTGGTGGTATGTCGCCCTTTACTATCGTCCGAACGGACTTCTCCAACCGCTTGCACGACTTGACCGATTAACTGGTTCACCAAAGTTGATTTGCCGACGCCTGAGGAACCTAGTAAAGCAACAGTTTGTCCGGGTTTTAGGTAAGGTTTTAGGGCTTCTAATCCCTGATTTTTGAGTGTACTTAATATAATCACAGGTACACCAAAAGCGATCGCTTCAACAGCCTCTTGCTTTTCAGCGATATCCTCGCATAAATCCGCTTTATTGAGGACAATTACAGGATTCGCGCCGCTTTCCCACACCAGAAGTAGGTAGCGTTCAATGCGCCGCAGATTAAAATCTCCATCCAAACCAGAGACCAAAAATATCGTATCGATATTCGTGGCAATAATTTGGACTTCGGTTTTTGCGCCAACGGTTTTCCTTTGAAATTGACTTTTTCGGGGCAAAATGCTGTGAATTATCCCATGTTTACCTTCATTGGTGAGGCGAATCACCACCCAATCTCCTACAGCCGGAAAGTCCTGGCGTCCAGTTGCTTGGTATCGCAGTTTGCCGATAACCTCTGCTGAGAGTTCGCCTTGTTCGGTGTAGAGACGATAAGTATTTTTGTACTCTAGGGCAACTCGACCAATGGTGTAACCCTCTTGCCATTGGGAATTGAGGCTGTTGGCAAAAAATTCACTCCAGCCTAATGATTCTAAATTCATTGGTTTCCTCAGTGTCTGTTGCTTGATTTGAGCAAGGCGCACAGAGGATTTTTGACGTTCGTTAGCCTGAGAAACGACGCGATCGCGTCAAACCCTCTGTGGTTACCTTGAGTTGTGTTATGGGGGTGGAAATGGTTACAAGCTCAGACATAGAGTTATCCTTCCGGGTATTTCCCGACAACAGATTTATATATTATACTACAAAAACACTACAGTTATCTCAGCGCCCGATTCAGCCGAGTAGAAACGGGTGAGATTACTAATTATGACTTATTGACAGGTAACTTAATCACAAACTCTGTTCCTTGAGGGGGATGGGAATGACATTGAAGCTGTCCCCCGTGTTTGTCTACGACAATCTGGTAGCTAATTGATAATCCTAAACCCGTTCCTTGACCGACGGGTTTTGTAGTAAAGAACGGATCAAATATTCGGGATTGAACCTCTGCCTTGATGCCAGTACCGTTGTCAGCAATACGAATAATTACCCAGTTGGGTTCAACGAATTCCGTGTGAATCCGAATCATCGGTGAGGGTTGAGGATTTGTTGTCGAGTAGTGTAGGCAAATCTCGCTGTCGGCTGAAGGTATTCTTGATAAATAGGCAGTATTATGAGCTTCGTCAAGGGCATCAATGGCATTGCTCAGAATATTCATAAACACTTGATTGAGTTGACCCGGATAACAGTTGACTAAAGGCAGTTGACCATAGTCTTTAAGCAGTTGAATCGGAGGACGATTCCCCTGTTGTGTCAGTCGATGTTTTAAAATCAGCAGTGTGCTATCGATGCCTTGATGGAGATTCACCCGTTTGTAATCGGCTTCATCGAGTCGGGAAAAGTGGCGTAAGGATTGGACAATTTCACTGATGCGACGAGCGCCTTCTTGCATCGAGGCGAGAAGTTTGGGAAAATCGGTGGCAATAAATTCTAGGTCAATGTATTCTCTGTATTCGGCAATCTCGGCGACAGGTTCGGGATAGTGTTTGCCATAGAGTTGGACTAGGTGCAGCAAGTTTTGTGTATACTCAGAGGCGGGAGCAATGTTACCGTAGATGAAGCTGGTGGGGTTGTTGATTTCATGGGCTACCCCGGCGACGAGTTGCCCCAAACTAACCATTTTTTCATTCTGTACCAGTTGGGCTTGGGTGCGTTGGAGTTTCTGCAAGGCTTGTTCGAGTTGCAAGGCTCTTTCTCGTTCTTGCTGAGTGATTAAGCGCAAGGCTTCTTGGGAACGTTTGCTCTGGGTGATGTCGGAAAATGAGGTGACAACGGCGTAGGGTTGGCTGTCTCCGGGATGAAACAGCGGTTGAGAATTTATGCTAATCCAGGTGATATCATGTCTTTGTTCCTGGTAAACTGGCTCCTTTTCTTTTAGCCTCAGCCCTCCGCTTTTTGCCCTGTTTCTAGGAAGATGTGAGTCGTTTACTGGACAGGATAGGAGTGACGCTTTGGGTTGGGAAATCCCCATAATGACTCTTACTTGGGGTTTCCCTGTGCGTAAAGTTACCATCGCGGGATGCTCTTGGCTGGGGAAGGGAGAGCCATCTTCCTGAATGATTTGTCCTCCCCAGTTCATACCGATTTGTCCGAGTATTTGTTGAGCGGAACGTCCTAAAATGCGTTCTGCACTGGCATTACAGGCAATAATCTGACCGTCTGCTTGCTGGAGTATAATTCCCTCAGACATGGCGGTGACGACGGAACGATATCGTTGTTCGCTGACTCGTAGCTCTTTCTCTATCCGTTGCCGCTCGATGAGTTCTGCCTGTACTCTAGAATAGAGTTCCGATTGTTGGAGTGCGATCGCGACTTGGGTGGCTAATTGCTGTAATAGCTCGATTTCCTCGGATTGCCAGTGCCGTTGACTACGACAGTGATGGACGATTAATAACCCCCAGAGTTTTTCACCTAAGAGAATCGGTACGACTAAGTTGGCGATAACTTGGAAGGGTTTAAGTAACTGGAGATGACAAGGCTGTAAACCTGCGGTATAAATATTAGCGATCGCTCTTACTCGACCTTGCTGATAGAGTTGAGCGTAGTCTTTGCCAAAACAGGGATCATGTAGGGTTGTATTCAGAACGGCTGTCCAGGGTTCCCCCACTGACTCGACCACAATCTGCCCACTCCAGTCTGGATTGAAGCGGTAAATCAACACTCGGTCTGTTTCTAGAAATTGTCGCACCTCGGTGGCGGTGGTGTCGAGAATTTCATCGAGTTCTAAGGATTTGTGAATCCGTAAGGCAATTGAGCCGAATAACCGTTCCCGTTGTTGCGCCGCGACGCGATCGCTGATATCTAGTAGAGTACCGAATAGTTTATTCACCTGACCTTGGGCATTAAAAATCGGTTCTCCTTGGGCGAAAAGATGGCGGATAAACCCGTCAGGGCGCAGGATGCGAAATTCTAGTTGGCAGGATTTCCCACGAACAAGCTGGTGAACTGTTTTTTTCCAAGCCTTTCTATCTTTGACATGAATCGTTTGCCAATAGTCTCTTAGGGTGGGTGTGGGTTGTCCTGGAGAGAGTCCATAAATGCGGAAGGTTTCATCAGACCAAGTGATGTTTTGGGTGGCTAAATCGAATTCCCAACTGCCCACATGGGCAACGTTCTGAGCTTGAGCTAGGTGGGTTTTCTCCTGTAAGAGTGCAGCTTGGGCTTTTTGACGTTCCTTAATTTCGACTTCGAGTTGGGCTGTGCTGGGGATTGTCAGGGCTTGGGGAAGTAGTCGGACGAGTTCCCCGGCGGTGACTACGGAAATCAGGGCAGTCACGGCTTTTATTCCACCCGATAGCCAGTAATTTGGATGCCAAAGCGTCCAGATTGCCATAATATGGGTCGTGCCACAGGCAATGATGAAACCACTAAATAACCAGAAAATCCAGTTAAACGGGACATCGCTTCTCTTGGTGACAAAATAGGTTAGCGTTAGGGGAATGGAGTAATATGCCAATGCGGTGAGAAAATCAGAGATTAGGTGTAACCCAACTAATTCCGGCTTCCAGAGGTAGCAATGTCCGTGGGGAATGAAAAATTCTGCCAATACCATGGTGGTGATAAAAGATTCTTAAGAAAGATTATTAAAGTGGTAGATTCAAGGATTATGCCGTTATTTATACTCTACTCTTTCTCTATCCGGCAAACGGGACAAATCATTACTGTTAAGACTTGCCTATTCCCTATTCCCTTTCCTCACCCTCATACTTATTCAGCAAGCCCTACTTCTTAAACGGCAAATGATAAGGGAAAAAATAACCGCAGATAAGCTGACAGAATAGCTTCTCCCCAAAAAACTGTCAATCCTGCGCCTAAAGCTAGAAACGGTCCAAAGGGCATTGGTTGTCGCCGATTCAGCCAGCCCATCGCCATAGCACCGCCCCCAGCAAACGCGCCGACTGCACAGGCTAAAAACCCAGCTAATAGTAAATACTTCCATCCTAACCAAGCCCCCATCATTGCGGCTAGTTTGGCATCTCCTCCCCCCATCGCGGTTTGCCTAAAGATGATAGAACCGACTAGGGTGATGATGTCAAATAACCAAATTCCCAAAACAGCGCCGCCAATTCCGGTCATGATTTGAGCCGATATATCTGAAAGTTGAGCCGTCTGGAAAAAAGCGAATGCGCCTTGAAAGACTATACCCACAACTAAGCCCGACTGGGTGAGCGAGTTGGGTAGAGTCATTGTATCGAGATCAATTAATGATAGGGCTAATAACCAGCTTAAAAATGCCCAATATCCTAGGGTTTCTATGCCCAAACTATATCGCCAAAATACCAATAAAAACAATAATCCCGTGATTGCCTCGATTAGGGGGTAACGCCAAGAGATGTGACTACGACAATGACGACAGCGCCCTTTTAACCACAGCCAACCCAGGATAGGGATATTCTCCCGCTTCCCTAATTTATGTAAGCAATGAGGGCAACGTGAGGGGGGGAAAAGAATGGATAAATTGGCAGGTAGGCGATAAACAACGACGTTGAGAAAGCTACCAATCGATGCGCCGAGGGTAAATACGATTAAAGAGGTTACGATGATAATTAAAGTATCCATATTTATTTCATTTTAATTTTTGACGATAGCGCAACCACGAACATGGCTATTCAGCTCTCCATAACCAGGATTTAGAATGGGGTTCTTCTGTTAATTGATGATTGGCTTGAATTCCTTGCTGTAAGGTTTCAGTGGGTCGATAAACAAATATGGGGGAAAATGTATCCGAAATTTCTGGAATACCAGGAGGTAAAACCATCTGGAGATGAACGTCGGGATTGAGGGAATGACTCAGAGAAAACATGATTCCCGGAATTTGATCACTAACTACTAGGGGACGTTCCGCTCGATTAATAATTTCAGCGACTTGAGGATTATATCGACTTTTACTATGACTTTTGTGCCACCACACCGGAAATTGGGCGCTGACGATACAGGAGAGAATACCACAAAACAAGAGTGCGATCGCGCCGTATTGCCAGCGCTTCAGATGCTTTGTTTTGCCGTTGATTGCGGTAGTTTTGGCTGCCATCAAATAAGCGACTGCTATCTGAATCCCTAAATAACTGGGAATGGCGTATCGGGTAATACTAGAACGACGCCCGCCTAAAATGACATCGGGTCCAATTAGGGCAATTCCGGTAACGCCAATTAAGGTGATAATAAACACCCAAGCGTTGAGGGGGGCTTTGCGGTAAAGATAGTAAAGCCCATAGCCGGCTAATAAAGCACTGAGGTAATGCAGTGGACTAAATTGGCTGGTTCCTTGATTTACATCAAAGAAAATTCGACTCAAGTTTAATCCCCAAAATAAGGGTAAAAATCCTTCTCGATTCAAGTTAACTGAGGCGGTATTATCCACGAATTTGGAAAAATGGCTAATCACAATCCCTAGCCATGGTAAAAATAAGAGCAACCCGAATAGGGACGATAATAAATAACTCGTCAGCCGCCGACTCCAGCGGAACCCTTCAGTGACTAACATATAAATGCCATGTCCAATCGAAACGAAGGCGGAAAATGGATGAGTATAAAGTCCCAGCGCTACACTCACTCCGTAAATTCCCCAACTCGGTAAGGTTTTCAATCGCATTGCTCGCAATAATGCCGCACTTGATAATAAAATTGTTACCGTCCACAAACTATATTCCCGTGCTTCTTGGGCGTACAAGACATGGAACGGAGAAATCCCTAGAATAGCAACGGCAACCCAACTTACTGTAGATAACCCAAAGAGTTCCCAACATAACCAGTACATACAAGGAAATGCTAGGAAACTGATTAATACGGATAAGCTGCGAATTGTTACAATTGAATCCGGAAAGATTTGCAACCAGAACCGCGCCATTAGATAATAAAGTGGGGAATGTTCTGGATTTCCGGCTAAGGCGTTAATCGTGTCATTGAGATTTTTTTCCGGTGTGGGATACTGATACTGCTCTAAGAAGGCTTTAACCGGAATCACCTCACCGTCGAAAGTCTGCTGGATGATTTCGGTTTGGGTATATCCAGAGATTCGCATCGAGGTCATTGTCTCATCGTACCAGTAAACCTTGCGATCTAGGTTGTAGAAGCGGAAAAATATCCCTAGTACGATTAAGGCGATTGCTAAATTTCGCCACCCGGTTGGACTTAATGGTAATTTTTTTAACATCATTCATCAATCTCACCCACCGGAAATAAAGGGTCTGAAGCCCCGTCCTTCTAGGACGGCTTTTATCCGGATAAACACCCCAGGATAGTATGATACAATGCAGTTGGCTTGCGGCGGCAAAGTCGAAGTCAACTTATCAGGCTTCTACGAAGTAAGCCTGATCTTCTGATCTCACTGGGGATTGCGTCAACTTAGACTTACGTCCAAGTTTCGGTCTCACATCCCCTCCATCAGCAGCAGTCCCAGTCCCTGAGACCGATAGTATTCTGATGCCTTCTGCTCTAATGTTTGCTGAAGCGTTGCCATCTCTATCATGATGAGTGCCACAGCTAGGACAAGTCCATTCCCTAACCTTTAGCGGCATCTCATTCACCTGATAATGGCAGTTTGAGCAGAGTTTAGAACTAGGGAACCAGCGATCAATCTCTACCAGCACCTTGCCCTCAAATTCAAGCTTGTACGATAGGAAATTGACAAACATTCCCCAGCCTACATCAGAAATTGCTTTGGCTAGTTTGTGGTTACGGACCATGCCCTTAGTATTTAGACTTTCGACTACGATAACTTGGTTTTCGTCAACAAGCTTTCTAGATAGCTTATGTAAGTAGTCTTGGCGGACATTTGATATTCGTTCGTGAACCCTAGCCACCAGTTTCCTGGCTTTATCTCTTGACTTGCTTCCCTTATCCTTTCTATCTAGTTTTCGTTGCTTCCGCTTAAGGTTGCGCTCATGTTTGGCTAGGTGCTTAGGATTAGCATATTTAGAGGTTTTGACCCCATCATTGACAATAGCGAAGTCCTTCAGCCCTAGATCAATCCCGGCTACTTTGCCATCGGTGCTAACAGGTGGGCTATCCCCTTCTACCTTGGTCAAGACGGATGCAAAATACTTACCCGATGGCGTCATGCTAACCGTCACCGTCTTGATAGTTCCTTCAATTGGTCGATGTATTTTAGCTTTGACTACGCCAACACGCCCCGGAAACTTAAGGCAACCATCAGAAATCTTGACCGATTGAGGATATTGAATGGACTGCTTATTCCTTTTAGCCTTAAACCTAGGGTATTTAGCTCTACCTTCAAAGAAGTTTTTATAGTCAGTGACCAGATTTAGTGTGGTAGCTTGCAAAACTTGGGAATAGCATTCAGACAACCATTCGGTTTCCTCCTGTTTCTTGAGCTTAGGCAAGAAAGCATTCAACGCAGAACGAGTCAAGCCTTTGCCCGTTAACTGGTAAGTTTCAATACACAAATTAAGTGCATAATTCCACCACCAACGGCTACAGCCAAAGTGTTGAGCTAGTATCACTTGTTGTTCAGTTGTCGGATACAGCCTGACTTTGACGGCTTGATGTCGCATTGCTTTTACCTCCTCTTATCAATATATAGCATTTAGGGTAAGTTTGTCCGGAAGGTTGGAAATTTCGTTTCTTAATTTCCCCCTGTCCATCCTCACCCTACTTCGTTGAGGGTGAGGACTTTCGCGGCTACGTTAATTTATCAAAACTAGGTAATGGGGTATGTTGTGAATCGTGGTTATTGCCAAGAGAGCGATCGCCTGTAGCTCATATCATTTGAGGTGAATGGAATTGCGGTGGTCATTTTGATATGATGAATTGTCTGTTACCTATTCCCTGTTCCCTGTTCCCCTGTTACCTATTCCCTGTTCCCTGAAAAATGGAAATTGAACGCTTTAAACTTTCAAAATCAGCCAAAGACCAACTAACCAAACTCAAACGCTACACTAAAATTGATCAGTGGAATATTCTTTGCCGTTGGGCGTTTTGTCGTTCCCTGGCGGAACCGACTCAACCTTCACCTGTCCCTATTCCGGCTGACTCGAATGTGGAAATGACGTGGCGGGTGTTTGGGGGTGAATTGGCTGATATTTTATTAATTGCTCTAAAGCAACGCTGTCATAATGATGGTTTAGGGTGTGATAAGGATACTCTGACTAATCAATTTCGCCTTCATCTCCATCGGGGTATTGGGTATTTAGCGGGTGATCTAAGTATTAAGAAAATTGAAGATTTTATAGAAGTTGCTTTAACTCAAGGTAATTCTGAGCTGTGATTTCAGGGAGAACGACTATAACTAGAGATACCCTCGTCTAACGAATGCAAGCTTTTGGTTCCTTGGGTTTCTACCTAAGGCGGTTTAACTTAAGGGTTTGTAGTAAGTGCGGCGAAGGTTTATGGCGAAGACAGCCCAACTACGAACAAGCTTATCTCTACTTATAGGGGTTTATAGGAGCGCACATTTTCCCATGATGAAATAGTACCTGAAATGACAGAAAAAGTCAAGGGGTTAGCCTTCATCTCGAATTCGCCTTGAAGAAAGGATAAGTGGGGAGGTATCTCACTGTCTATAAAAACAGGCGTGGACTAGGGAGAGACTGTTTATCCATAAGCACAAGTTAAAGTTACTATAAACTTATAGGCAATCTTCATTGTGGTTGTTTAGAATATCGGTTGACTCGATTATCGGTGAGTAGAGAATTCTCAGCTCTATTAGCCTGATAACTAGCTCCTGATTTTAGCAAGGAAAGACATTTACCCTGTATTGATTCCAAGCTAGATGTTCGAGTTACGGTGAAATGATTTATTCTTTGAACCAAGAAATAAGACTGATAAGGGAACCGCATCTCCTCAACAGGTATAAGACGTATCTACCGCAAAAATCCGGACAGGTATCACAGGTTTGGGTAAGTAATAGCGTATCACTGTCAATGGCACGATATGTCTATTTCAGTTTCCAGCATTTTAGTTTAAGCCTCAAAAAACCTGTCACCAAAGAATTATCAAGTTTAGGGGAATCTACAACGGTGATGACAGCTTACCGTTCAATTGATAGCGCTTTAACAAAAGCGTAGTAGTCAGCAGTAAACCGCAACCGGAATGTCCTCTTTTCAGGACTTCGCTCACCCCCCTATAGAGATACCTATGACACAAAAATCATTGCTAGAAATCTTTGAGTATATTTTCTTAGCGGGTTCCGCTGTAGGAACTGTTGTAGCGACGACATCTCAGCAGGTTGCTTATGCAGCAACGCCTTTAACAGTAGCGTTGGCTTTGAACCTGGTTAACCGACGCAACATGGTACAGCAGACACAGGATAACACCAGAAGTGCGATCGCGGAAACATATCAAATTATTCAATCGCTCCATCAGCAAGTCCAAGTTATCCCCACTCTTAATACTCAACTCAACAGCTTAGACCAACAATTTAATGCTCGACCAGAGAAAACGGCGATTGAGGATCTAAAAGCCTCACTCACTGAGCTAACTGAGCAATTTAAGCAACTTAGCCAACACTTTAATAATCGTCCCGAACTGCAAACCATTGAGCAGTTGCAAACCACAGTCGCTCAATTCACAGAACAGTTTAATACCCTCAGCACCAACTTTGCTCAGCTATCGACTGAGCCAGAGGTAGACTTGAGTCGTATTGAACAAGCCATTTTTGAGCTGACGGAGCAATTTAGCCAACTCTATCAACAATTCCATAGTCGTCCGGAACTTGAGGATATTGAGCAATCTCAGATTGCTGTGGCTCAACTCAATGAACAACTCAATACGATTAATATTCGCCTTGAGCAGTTACCGGCTGCATCTGAGGTAGACTGGAGTCATCTCGAAGGCGCGATCGCACAAATTACTACTCAAGTTGAAACCTTAACCACTCAGGTTAGCACCCAATCCACTGCAACCACTGATCTCACTGGGGTAGAAGCCGCACTCTCAGAACTTACTGAAGAACTTAGCCAACTCCAGCAACAGTTCCAGACTCGTCCCGAACTACAAACCATTGCACAACTTAGAAACCAAGTCGCCACCCTCACTCATCGTCTAGAGGAGTTATCCACCGCGCCAATAACAGACTTAATCAGCTCTGAAGCTGCGATCGCACAAATTACCCGTCAAGTTGAAACCTTAACCACTCAGCTTAACACCCAACCCACCGCAACAACCGATCTCACTGAGCAATTTAGCCAACTCCAGCAACAATTCCAGACTCGTCCCGAACTGCAAATTATTGCACAACTGACGGAGGAACTCGAAACCCTCAGCCATCGGTTGGATCAGCTTCCCACAGCACCAACCGCCAACTTAAACGGTTTTGAACCCGTTATTGCACAGATTACCAGTCAGGTCGAAACCTTAACCGCACGCATTAATACCCTCCCCCTCTCCGGTGAAATTGACTTCACCGACATAGAAGAAGCGATCGTGCAAATCCACGGTCAGATTAATACAATCCAGCAACAATTCCAGAATCGACCCGAACTACAAATTATAGAGCAATCCCAAGCCACGATCGCGGACTTGAGTGAGGAACTCGAAACCATTCGCCATCGGTTGGATCAGCTTCCCACAGCACCAGCCGCCGAGTCAAGTGCGATCGCGGATATCACCGAGCAACTGGAACTCTTAACCACTCAAGTGAACATTCTATCCCCGATTTCCGACAGGGATTTACAGGGAGTAGAAAGTGCGATCGCGGATATCACCGAGCAACTGGAGAGATTAAGCACCAGAGTTGATAGCCTTCCCTTAACCTCAGCCGTCGAAGCCACGGACTTCAGTGAAATCGAAGCCGCAATTATTGATTTTAATCAACAACTGAGCCAACTTGATCAACAATTTAACACCAGACCCGAACTAGACACCATCGAGCGATCGCAAACTGACATCACCCAGCTTGCTGAAGAAT
The DNA here is from genome assembly GCF_046565525.1 of Coleofasciculus sp. NCBI lineage: Bacteria > Bacillati > Cyanobacteriota > Cyanophyceae > Coleofasciculales > Coleofasciculaceae > Coleofasciculus > Coleofasciculus sp. The sequence goes on from NZ_JBKHUP010000143.1 coordinate 15,382, forward strand.
TTGCCATCCTCAATAGTCGCCTTAACCAACTCCCGACTCCGTCACAGGAGGGGGTAGAACAGGTGATTGGGGAGATTAGGGTTCAAATTGAAACCCTAAACCAACGGCTGGATCAACTTTCCCCCCCCTCCCCAACCGATGTCAGTCAGTTAGAACAAGCCATAATTGACATTACCGAACAAATCGACAGCTTAACCAGCCAAGTCAACACCCTATCTGCGGTTTCAGACACTGAGGTACTTGACGTAGAAGACACCCTGTCTCAAATCCAAAGTCAGATAAACACACTCAATCGACAGTTCCAGAATCGACCGGAACTTCCAGAACTTGAGCAAACTCAAAGTGCGATCGCGCAACTGAGTGAGGAACTCGAAACCCTGAGCATCCGCCTGGAACAGCTATCAGCAGCACCAGAGGGTGATGGTAGTGTCACCGCACAAACCCTTGTTGAGATTACAGGTCAAATCGACACTTTAACCGAACGGGTAAATACCCTCTCCACTCCCACAGAAACCGATTTGAGTGGGGTAGAAACGGCGCTTTTTGAACTCACTGAACAAGTTAGTCAGCTTCAGCAACAGTTCCAGAATCGTCCGGAACTTCAAGAAATCGACCAATCTCAACGTGCGATCGCGCAACTGAGTGATCAACTCGAAACCCTCAGCACCCGCTTGGATCAATTACCCATTGTTCCAGAGGTAGACGTAAGTGCGACAGCACAAACCCTTGCTGAGATTACCGATCAAATCGACACCTTAACCGAACAGGTGAATACCTTATCCACTCCCACAGAAACGGATTTGAGTGGTGTCGAAGCCGCACTTTTTGAACTCACTGAGCAATTTAGCCAACTCCAGCAACAGTTCCAGAATCGTCCGGAACTCCAAGAAATCGACCAATCTCAACGGGCGATCGCTCACTTGAGTGAACAACTGGAAACCCTCAGTACTCGCCTAACGGAGTCACCCACTGTCCCAGAAGTAGACTTGAGTGGGATTGAACAAACCATTGTTGAGATTGCTGAGCAGATCGAAACCTTAACCGAACGAGTGGATACAATCAGCACTCGCCTGGATCGCTTACCCACTGTTCCAGAGATAGACTTGAGTGGGATTGAACAAACCATTGCTGAGATTGCTGAGCAGATCGAAACCTTAAGCGAACGAGTGAATACCCTATCCACTCCAACAGAAACAGATTTGAGTGGGGTAGAAGAATCACTTTTTGAACTCGCTGAACAATTTAGCCAACTCCAGCAACAGTTCCAGAATCG
>NZ_JBKHUP010000144.1:0-16461 GCF_046565525.1 Coleofasciculus sp.
TTATCAGTGAGCCGTGAGCAGTTATCAGTTATCAGTTATCAGTGAGCCGTGAGCAGTTATCAGTTATCAGTTATCAGGAGCAGGGGAAGATGAGGGAGATGGGGGAGAGTGTGTAGGGGCGGGTTTCACCACTATCTTTTTGGTTATACCCAGATGTAACTAAACCCGCCCCGACTAAATGACAAATGACGATCTTCACCGTTAGCTTTTATTGTGTCCACCTATTTAATGTGAGTTTATGATTCAACACGTCGTAAAATCCGCCATCGGTGTTCGGTTGCACTCACTAGGCGATGGCGATGAGATTGATTAAAGTAAGAGATAAGAGATAGAAAAACAAACGACTCTACCCATTTTCGATTATTACCATGAACAATCTGTCAAATCGAGCTCCAGAATTCTTTGGTAGTGAAGGCGAAGGCGGTAACTTCCTCTGGCAATATGTCCAGTCTCTGCATCCAGAAACAATTGCACAACTCTCTAAACCCGATCCTGAAGTGATTCAGGTGATGGAACGCAACCTAATCGGAATGTTAGGCGCCCTACCTCACGAGCACTTTAATGTCACCGTTACTACCAACCGTGAAAATCTGAGTCGGTTATTAGTTTCTGCGATGATGAACGGTTACTTTCTCCGCAATGCTCAACAGCGCATGGAATTTGAAAAGTCGCTGCATGAAGTAGCACAAGTGCATGATAATTAATTGATAACCTGTGCAGGAAGGACAAAGGACAAACTTGTCATCTGCCATCAGAAGTGAGATGATCACTCATGCATGAGTTGTAAACATCCCTGATGGCTAATCCTGTCCCCCAGAAAAGTCTCCCTGATCAATTGAATTTGCCCACCAAACTCGCTTATGGAGCCGGAGAACTGGGAGGGGAGATTCCAGGTAACATCTTAGTCTTTTTCTTGCTGTTTTTCCTAACCAATGTCGCGGGATTAAATCCCACCTTGGCGGGGAGTGTTTTGCTGATTGGCAAGGTTTGGGATGCGATTAACGATCCGATGATTGGGTATTTAAGCGATCGCACTCGTTCCCCTTTGGGAAGGCGTTACCCGTGGATGCTGATCGGGGCGATTCCCTTGGGGATTGGTTTTAGCTTGCAGTGGTTTGTACCCCCAACCTCGAATCAGTGGCTACTATTTGCCTATTACGGCGGAGTTGGTATTCTGTTTTATGCCGCGTTTACCTCGGTTGTCCTCACCCATAATGCGTTAGCGGCTGAACTGACTCAAGGTTATGATGAGCGCATTGGTTTAATTAGCTTCAAAGCCGCGTTTAGTATCGGTGCGAGTATTTTTTCCCTGGGTTTAGCCCAGATTATTTTTGCCCGAGTTGATGATCCGGCTCTTGAATATCGGATTCTGGGAACAATTTGTGCAGTCGTCGCCACCTTAGCGGTTTTCCTCTGTGTTTGGGGAACCTATAAGCGTTATAAGCAAATCGAAGCCCAACGGGAACCCCTGACTCAAGTATCTTTTTTACCCATCACCCAACAGTTTCGGATTGCTTTTAGTAACTTCCCTTTTATTTGTGTAATTGGGATTTACTTGTGTTCTTGGTTAAGTCTGCAAACAACGGCGGCGATTCTCCCTTATTTTGTGATTCATTGGATGGGATTACCCGATCATCACTTTACCCAAACCGCACTAACCGTTCAAGGGACAGCCTTGAGCATGACGTTTGTCTGGAGTGCGATCGCAAAGCGTGTGGGTAAACGTGCTATCTATGGGATGGGTATCCCTGTAACCGTATGCGCGTTGCTGGGACTGTGTTTCTTACAACCCAATCAAGTGGGATTAATGTATGTTCTGGCGATATTTGTGGGACTGGGTTTGTCTACGGCTTATATTGTACCCTGGTCGATGCTTCCCGATGTCGTTGATTTTGACGAACTCAACACCGGACAACGACGTGAGGGCATTTTCTATGGGTTAGTTGTACAATTACATAAAATTGCCGTCGCGATCGCACTGTTCCTCGTGGGTAAAGCCTTAGATATGTCTGGATTCATCTCCACCACATCTGAACAGTTACCCACGACTCAACCAGAATCAGCGTTGTGGACGATTCGTCTGCTGATTGGTCCGATTCCCGCTATTGTCCTCATGGGAGGTTTAGTTTGGGCGTACTTCTATCCCATTAGTCGCTCTTTCCATGGAGAAATCCTCCTGAAACTCATCGAACGCAGGAATACGGGAATGTAGATGCAGAGGTAGGATCTGCTCCAGTTCCTAATCACCAATCAGCTTACAGCTCGATGATGGGACTTTAACAATTTCTTTACAGTCTCGACGATTTCTTGGGGATGACAAGGCTTGGCTAAATAAGCATCCGCCCCTTGCTTCATCCCCCAGTAGCGGTCAAAATCCTCTTTTTTCGCCGAACACATTAACACCGGGATAGTCTGGGTTTCCGGTTCCGATTTCAGGCGACGACAGACTTCATAGCCATTCATGCGGGGGAGGACAATATCCAAAATCACCAAGTCCGGGGGAAATTGCTGAATTTTCTCCAGCGCCTCCACACCATCCCCAGCTACAATTACCGTCAGCCCTACACGCTCAAGCAGCTTCGAGAGCAAATGTTGTTGGGTGAGATCGTCCTCTACGACTAACACTGTACTCATAAAAACCTATACCTACCCTGGCTCTCTAGCTTTCAAGCATTATAACATTTACTCTCTCGCAATAAATATCGCCATAAGGCGGATTCTGGTGACTCCGGTTCCGCAATCTGGCTGAATTGGGGGGAGATGGGAGCTCAAAACTCGGTCAGGGCGGGTTTGAGGAAAGGTTATCATGAGTAGCTTGCGATCGCATCACCTAAACCGCCCCTATACATTCAACACTCTCTGTTCTTTCATCCGTGTTTTGTCTTTTTCCACCTCAGGTTGCACTTGCAAGAAATCCCCCAGAATCCTAGCCACTAAATCCCCAAAGCCCAATCTCTGTTGATAGACTTCTAAATGAAAATAAATAGCAACGATCGCGATCGCGCTAATTAGGACTAGAGGTACTGAATGCTTTATTTTATGATCACTTGGCTTTTTCTGATTGGTGTTTGTTTCTCAATTGGCACAGCTATTGTGAATCGGTTGAAAGCCGATCGCATTGATCGTAGAGGCGATCGCTTCATCGCCGCCGTCTGGCTGGGAATCATTGTCCTGTGTGTCTCCCTGCTGGCAACTTCCTTGATTTTACCATTATCTAGCGCCGTTGGCTTCCTCCTTGCCCTCGGTTTAGTCGCCCTATCTGTGTTGTCTCAGCCAACCCGGAGTGAACTGGCTGCGGTGCGATCGCGTCTTTCTCCCAGCTTTATCGTTGGATTTATTACCTTAGAACTAATTATTGCCGCTTTTACCAGTCAAAAAATAGTCTGGTTTGACACCGGACTTTATCACTTTGGTTCTATCCGCTGGATGTCTCAATTTGGCGCGGTTAATGGATTAGCACTCATTCATGGCAAGTTTGGCTTTACCTCTTCTTGGTTTGCTCTCGCCGCACCGTTAACTTCACCAATTTTTGGCAGTCGAGTCAGTGCGATTACCAATGGCTTTATCTTCCTTATCGCTATTTTACAATCTCTAATTACGCTGAATCAAATACTCAGCCGTAAAGGACGTTTATCGGACTGGTTTTTATTGATCTTTTCAGCTATTGCCATTCTCGTTTACACGGGAACCGTATTGACGGGTTCACCAATACTCATCTCATTTTCTCCTGATGTCACAGTTGCTTTCCTTATTGGAGTGACAGCCTGGACAATTCTGGTTATTTCACACAACGCTCAGTCTACTTTAGGGAATACTAATGCCAAAACGCCTCTTTTCGATGCTAAAACTATCCCTCTAATTCTATCAGCCGGAGCCGTAACCATTAAGCTTTCGGCTCTACCGCTGCTCCCCATAGGATTTCTTTTTTATCTAATGGGTAATCAGTTTAAAGTACGAATTAAGCGGCTATTGGCAGGTGGTGCTATTACTATATTAATCCTATCACCCATAGTTTTATATAGCCTGACCACATCCGGATGCCCCCTGTATCCTTCAACCTTTATGTGCCTCAACCTGCCTTGGTCAGTTCCCATCGAAAAAGCCATAAAGGAAACTAAACCCATCAAGTTTTGGTGGGTGTTTTCGGATTCAGAGGAGTCAGGATTGACGGCTATAGCTTTAGGAGTTTGGCGATGGCTAAAAGGTTCGGTTAAATCTCAAATCATGGCTTTGATTACAATTTTTGTCATTCTTTTCTCTATCCCTATATTCCGTCAATTTAGAAAACACCTTAAATTAGGGACTGCCTGGATATTATTATTAGGATTACTCGGTATTACATTTATTATGATTCAAAGTCCTTTGCTCCGGTTTGGCTTGGGCTATTTTCTGCTTATTCCGGCTTTATTTGGGGCAATATATGGTCAAAGACTGTTTGAAAAAATCCCCTTTAAATTGACCCAGCCCCTGTCTCGATTCACTCACACCCTAAAACAACCTCAAACAATCTTATTGGCTTCCCTATTTGTCATTGGCTTGACTACTGTTGGTCTGATTCAGGATAATGCTCAATCCCGATTAATTTTACCTCCTCCCTTACCGAGTGCTAATCTAGTATCTGACCAAGTGAATGATGTTACTTATGTCTATCCAGCAAACTGGACAGTCCGATGTTGGGCATCTCCATTACCCTGTTCAGCCGTACCGATTAAAAATATCAGGCTTCGCGACCCGTCACAGGGAATTGGTGCTGGGTTTGTGTATATGAAATAAGTACCTAGACATCTATTTTGTTGGGCTGATTTAAAGATTAATCACCCTGAAATAAGCATTTTTAGATCGCCGAAACCCTTGATATACCGTAGGGTGGGCACTGCCCACCAGCATACCAGTCATTCCCATTCGAGTTAAAGATTGTCAAAACCAGGTTTCCTATGCGCGAAGTGAAGGGTCATTTCTGTACCCTGTTCCCTAGTCTCAACAGTAAACTTTAATGAAAGTCCGACTACTTAGTCTATTGTCAGATATGGCGACTTATCAAGACCGAGAAGCATTTATTCCCTATCGTCGCAGCGATTTAATCGAACTGTGCCTAGACGATGGACAGTTACCTAACGAGAATGTGCAACAGTTCCGGGATTTCTGTACTTTACTTTCCGCCTATTATCATTTTAAGTTTCATGCCTATTTGGAACGGTTAAAGAATAATTATGATCCGTTTAATCCTGATGCTGATACTCAATCGAGAGTTGAACTCACTCCCGATAAATTAGCCGAACGCGAGGCAAATGTGGTTACAGACTTTCAGACGATTCTCGAACGCGCCAATTATGTTCCCCTCTCTCCGAATAGTTTACAACGCGCCTTTAAAGAAAAGTCCTTAATTCAACTGAAAACTGCTGTTGATTTTGATGAATTTGACCAACTCGTCTGCTACTGTCGCGGGGATTATGAAGAAACGATTCAGATCAAAAAGTTTATCAGAAAAAAAGATAAAAAAATCAATGTTTTTGAACGAGTCGTTTTGTTGATTAAATTCAAAAGCGCCGATTATTTTCAAAGCAAAGGTGACAAATTAGCCTCCCTCCAGTTCACACCAGGGAAGATGTATCTCTATTTTTACAAGAATATCCCTAAATTTGATCTAGAACTCCTCTTCCCCAATATCAAAATTAGCATGACCTGGAAAGACCGTCTCCTCTTAATCGTTCCAGCTATTGGTGCCGCTATTCCAATCATCCTGAGAGTTCTGCCTAAACTTCTCATTGTTATTGGGGCTATTTTATTTTTTACGATGGGACCATCGGTTTTGGAGATAGTCCAGGCAAGTGAAGAAGATGTCCGGGATATTATGCCCGTCCTCGTTGCTGTGTTATCGCTACTGGTGACATTAGGGGGATTTGCCTACAAGCAGTATAGCAATTATAAGAGTAAGCAGATTAAATTCCGCCAAACTGTGACCGAAACCCTATTTTTTAAGAATATGGCAAATAATGCCAGCGTGTTTCATGCCTTAATTGATGCGGCGGAAGAGGAGGAATGTAAAGAAATAATTCTGGTTTATTACCATCTGTTAACTAGCCCTAAGCCTCTAACACCTGAACAGTTGGATAACCAAATTGAAACCTGGATGGATGAGAACTTTGGCACAAAGATTGATTTTGATATCAATGGTCCGATTCATAATTTAGAAGAGATTCGGGGTAAATTGGTGCAAGATGGTAAAGATACGGCAAGTCTTTCGGAAATCCCCTTATTGACAAAAGATAAGCAAGGATGTTGTCAGGTTCTGCCTTTAGATGATGCTAAACAATTAATTGATTACATCTGGGATCATATCTTTCTTTACACCTAAATCATCAAGCGCTTCGTTTAGGGAACAGAGAATAGGGAACAGGGAATAGGCAATAGTGCGCCGAACACTAACTCAAAACCAGGTTCCCTGAGCGAAGCGAAGGGTCAAAAATTGCTACCCTGCAAGGAGAGGTAATAGCGCCGATAGAGAGGGACACAATGAGGTTTAGAGTCAGATGGAACCGTACTCGGATTGCCTTAACCCTAGGTGCTTTCTGGCTGGCTGTACTGTTTGGCTTACTGCTTTGGCGGACGCCGAATCAGCTTCCGTCTCAGCGTTTCACCGAGTCGCCGCCTATCCAACTGACTCAAGGATGGCAATATCGTTGGGGGGATTCTCCAGTCAATGAGGATGGTGTTCCGATTTGGACACAGGAGGATTGGTATAATTCTGCTTGGCAACCCTTTCAAGTTCCTGGCAAACTTGAAGTGCCAAAGGGGGAACGTGTTGCTTGGTTGCGGGTAAAATTACCCCCAGGTCAATGGCGATATCCTAGCTTAGATAGGCGTGGTATTTCCTATCTAGAAGCCTATCTGGATAGTCAGCTTATCGATGAATTTGCCGTCGTTAATGCTTCAAATCAGCTTAAATTACTCAATCCCTATTGGTTTCTTATTCCATTGGACGCCAATTTTGCCGGAAAAACACTTTATTTTAAAGTTCATGTAACAAAGCAGGAGCCTATTCGAGTTGGAACCTATCGCTCAGTCAGCCTGGGATCTCAACGGACGTTGATGCAAAATTTAGTTCAACAAAATATCAGCAAGTTTGTTTTGGGCTGCTTTTTTACCCTAATCGGCTTGGTGGCTATTGGCTTGTCTTGGCAGCAAAAGGAATGGAAATCTTACTTTTTATTTGGGATTTTAGCCACGGTCATTGGTGTATTTAGTATTTTAGGCAATGAACTCACGTTTCTATTCTTTCCGTTGCCGCGCTCAGTAATTCTTTATACCTACTTTGCTTCATTCTATTTAGTACCTGTGGTTGTCTGTCTATTTTTTGAGCAGATATTTGGGCGAGGCTATAAGGGAATCGTGCGGCGGTTATGGCAAATTAATTTAGTTTGTGCCATGATTGCTTTTACCTTACTCGTCATCCAATTAGAGTATGTCAAGCCGATTAATACTTTTCTGCAATTTTCTATTTTAGCGACAATTCTTGTTATCCTGATCATTGCCCTGAAATTTTCGGTGCGGGGTAATGTCGAGGCAAAATTATTTACAACCGGATTTATTATTTTTTCCCTTTTGGGAATTCATGACCTTTTAGTGGGAATTAAAGACCTATACAATCAGCAAGAACTTTACCCTTGGGGAATGTTAGTCTTTATCCTCTGTCTGGGATTGATTTTAGAACGTCGGTTTATGGAAGCCCGCGTGCGGCTGCAAGCGTATTCCCAAGAATTAGAGTCTAAAAATGCGGCATTAGAACGCATGGATAAGCTGAAAGATGAGTTTTTAGCCAATACCTCCCATGAACTGAGAACGCCGTTAAATGGCATGATTGGCATTGCTGAATCGATGATTGATGGTGCGACAGGTTCCTTGACAGAGGAACAACGAGCGAATCTGTCGATGGTGGTATCCAGTGGTCGGCGTCTGTCTCATTTGATTAACGATATCTTAGATTTTGCTAAGCTGAAACATAAAACCATTGAACTGCAAATTAAACCTGTAGGAATTCGGGAAGTAACCGATATTGTCTTGCGACTGTCTCAACCCCTATTGGGTCAAAAACCCATCCAGCTTATCAATAGGATTGGCATAGACATTCCCCCAGTTAAAGCCGATGAAAATCGGGTGCAACAGATTTTGCATAACCTGGTGGGAAACGCGATTAAATTTACCGATAAAGGGGTAGTAGAGGTTTACACTAACGTGGTGAACTCTTGCTTAGAGATTACAGTTTCAGATCAGGGAATTGGTATCCCGGAGACACAACTCCCACGAATTTTTGAGTCCTTTGAACAAGCCGATGGATCAACTGCGCGGGAATACGGGGGGACAGGTTTGGGATTGGCAATTACCAAACAGTTGGTGGAATTACATGGGGGTCAAATTTGGGTGGAGTCAACATTGGGGGTGGGTTCCCGATTTACATTTACTTTACCGCTATCTGAATTTGTTGAATCATTCGATTCTGATAACTTGACGGCACCTCAACCTGTAGAATCTGCTACTCCAACTCTATGGAAAGGGTTAACCAGGAATGGAAGTGCAACAGGGGTTAACACAAACCCAATTGTCACCGATGAAATAACCACGACTGCGGCTGAATTTGCGGTAAATCAGAACAAGTTAAAAATTTTAGTCGTGGATGATGAACCGATTAATATTCAGGTTTTGGTGAATCATTTATCCTTAGAGAACTATGGGATTACCCAAGCCTCTAATGGCATAGAGGCATTAAATATTATTCAAAGAGGATTTAAACCGGATCTAATTTTACTGGATGTGATGATGCCTCGGATGACAGGGTATGAGGTGTGTCAAAAAATTCGCGAACAGTTCCCGCCGAATGAACTGCCGGTGGTGCTGCTAACGGCAAAGAATCAAGTCTCTGATTTGGTGGAGGGGTTGGAATCGGGGGCGAATGATTATCTGACGAAACCGATTTATAAAAAGGAACTATTGGCACGGATTAAAACCCATATCCATTTATCAAAAATTAACTTAGCCTATGGTCGTTTTGTGCCGCGTGAGTTTTTGCGCTTCCTCCAAAAAGAAAGCATTTTAGATGTGCAACTGGGTGATCAGGTTCTGGAAAATATGACGGTTTTGTTTTCTGACATTCGCGACTTTACCAGTTTGTCAGAAAATATGTCACCCAAGGATAATTTTAACTTTCTCAACTCCTACCTGAAACGAGTCGGTCCTGTGATTCGCAATCATCAGGGATTTATTGATAAATATATTGGGGATGCGGTGATGGCGCTGTTTCCAGAGTCAGCCCAAGCAGCGGTGAGAGCAGCGGTGGAAATGCAACGACAAGTGGTGATTTATAATCAACATCGTGGTAGTCTTAGCTATGCCCCGATTGCTATTGGTGTGGGGTTACATACGGGAACATTAATGTTAGGCACAATTGGCGAAGAACAGCGGATGGAAAGCACGGTGATTGCCGATGCGGTGAATTTGGCATCTCGGTTAGAGGGGTTAACTAAGGTTTATAAGGCTGGTATTTTAATCAGTGAACAAACTTTATCTTGTCTGGAACAACCTGGGGAGTTTAGTTATCGATTTTTAGGGCAAGTGCGGGTGAAAGGGAAAAAGACGGCGGTGGGCGTGTATGAAGTGTATGATGGTGAGCCACCATCGTTGATTACGTTAAAGACGCAAACTCGTGGGGAGTTTGAGCGAGGTGTTTGTCTGTATCATCAGGAGCAGTTTGCTGAGGCGCTGGCAATTTTTCAGTCTATCGTGCAAGTGAATTCTGGTGATCACGCGGCTAAATTCTATGTGAAACGTTGCCAGCAAATGCAGATTTATGGTATGTCTCAGGATTGGCATGACGTGGAAACGTTAAATGATACGTTGTGAAGAAATTAATCAGATATGAGTTAGGATGCTTACATTCTGGTAGAATGACCTATACGCGATCGCACTCCACCAAAAGACTGACGTTTGCCTTATGGTACATCTGTAGGGGCGGGTTTTACTATTATCGTTTCTTCGCCTAACCCCGATGTGACTAAACCCGCCCCCTACATCATGGCGACTATTCAACTTCCCATTCAAAGCGGGTTAAGCTAGATTCAGTCCTCAATTTGCCCAGGTGTTAGGATTGCGGGAGTCGCTGTATGTCCAGATTGCTGATAACGCAATATCAAGCAGAAGTTGAAAAAATTATTCGCTACGGGGGTTCTCGTAAGGAAACCAGCATTCGCAATGCCTTTGAGCGTCTGCTGAATGACTACTGCAAACCTCACAACTATCTTCTGATCCCTGAACTGGATTTCAAAACCAAGTTCAATACCACCGTTTTCCCCGATGGCACGGTGAAGGATGCCATCCGCCTAGATCATGGGTGGTGGGAGAGCAAAGATCAGTACGATAATCTTGATGAAGAAATTGAGAAAAAACTTGAGAAAGGTTATCCCGACGAAAATATCCTGTTTGAAGACTCCCAAAGTGCTGTCCTGATTCAGCACAGTCGAGAGCAGTTGCGCGTCTCTATGGGAGATGCCGAAGCCTTGGATAGTCTGATTACCACTTTTGTGGAGTACGAACGCCCAGAAGTGCGGGACTTTCGCTCTGCTATCAACAAGTTCAAAGAAGACATTCCCCACATTCTGAAAGCTCTGCGGGACATTATCACTCAACAGGAAGCCAGCAATAGAGAATTTAGGGAACGCCGCAACGCTTTTCTGGAAGTCTGTCGCCAGTCGATCAACCCCGAAATCGAGATTTTTGACATCCATGAGATGTTGATTCAGCACATTCTCACGGAGGATATTTTTACCAATATTTTCCATGAGTCACAGTTTCATCGGGAAAACAATATTGCGCGGGAACTGTCGGAAATTATTAACACGTTTTTCACGGGAGCCACTCGGAAGAATACTCTCAAGAGCATTGAACACTATTATGTGGTGATTCGTCGTAAGTCAGAAAACATCGCTAACCACCACGAAAAGCAGAAGTTTCTCAAAGCAGTCTACGAGAATTTTTATAAGGCGTATAACCCCAAGGCAGCAGATCGGTTGGGCATTGTCTACACGCCTAATGAAATTGTCCGCTTTATGATTGAGAGTGCGGATTATCTGGTGCATAAGCACTTTGGCAAATTACTGAGTGATCCGGGGGTGGAGATTCTTGACCCTTGTACGGGTACGGGAACCTATGTGACCGAACTGATCGAATATTTGCCGCCCGATAAGCTGGAACATAAATATAAGTACGAAATCCACTGCAATGAAGTGGCGATTTTGCCTTATTACATTGCCAATTTGAATATTGAATTTACCTATCAGCAAAAGATGGGACAGTATGAAGAGTTTAAGAATGTTTGCTTGGTGGATACGTTAGAGCATTGCGGTTTTGAAGGGAAGCAGTTTGATCTATTTGCTATGAGTGTGCAAAATACAGTACGAATCCAGGATCAAAATAGTCGTAATATTTCAGTGATTATTGGAAATCCACCTTACAATGCAAACCAAGAAAGTGAGAATGACAATAATAAAAATCGTTATTACAAAGCAGTGGACGAGCAAATTCGCAAAACTTATGTTGCCGAGAGTAATGCTCAAAAAATGAAAATATACGATCCGTATTCTCGCTTCTTTCGATGGGGAACAAGTCGTTTAGGAAATAAGGGAATTATTGCATTTATAACAAACTCATCATTTATTAATGCTAGAGGATTTGACGGTTTTAGGAAGGTTCTGGCACAAGAATTTAGTGACATTTATGTCATAGATTTGGGTGGTGATGTCAGGAAAAATCCTAAGATTTCAGGCACGAAACACAATGTTTTTGGAATACAAACAGGTGTAGCAATTGCTTTTTTGGTAAAGCAACCTAAAGATAGATGCAGTAGCTCCAGAATTTTTTACGCAAGGAGACCAGAATTTGATATTTCTGAGCAAAAGCTTGAATTTCTCTCTCACACAGATTTTGAGAATATTTATTTTGAGCGCATTTCACCTGATAAGGACAACTATTGGCTAGAACAAGCTGGTAATGAATTTGAGAATCTACTAGAAATCTGTAGCAAGAAATCCAGAGCAGCGGATGAGGAATTAGATGTTGAATCCCTTTTCAAGCTGTACTCGATTGGAATTTCTACAAACCGTGATGAGTGGGTATATGACTTCAACCCCAATGCATTAGCCAGTAAATCAAGGTTTTTTATGGAGGAGTATAACAAAGAAGTTGATAGGTGGCATAAATATAAAAAGGAGAAAAAATACTTAGATACTAAAGCAGAATCTAATCCTATCTTAGACAACTTTTTGGAGGATAGAAATTTAATAAAATGGAGCAAAATGATAAAGAGAGATAAACTCAGAAAAGGAAAGAAAGATAAGTTTAATTTTTTGAAAATTACTAGAGCTGCATATCGTCCATATAGTCCTAATTTTTTGTATTTCGACTATATTCCAATAGATATATTTGGCAATCAACGTGAAATTTTTCCAATTAACAAAGTATTAAATCATTTGATCTGTTTGTCTGGTCAATCTTCTTCTAAACCCTTTCAAGTTTTAGCAACTGATTATCCGAGTAGTCTCGATTTACTCGAAAAAACTATCTGTCTTCCCCTCTATCGCTACGACGAAAACGGGAACCGCATCGACAACATCACCGACTGGGGTTTAACCCAATTCCATAAACACTACAACGATACCACCATCACCAAACAAGACATCTTTCACTACACCTACGCCGTTCTCCACCATCCCGCCTACCGCACCAAATACGAAATCAACCTCAAACGTCAATTTCCCCGCCTACCCTTCTATGTTGACTTCCATCAATGGGCAACCTGGGGCAAAGTTTTAATGAATCTGCATCTTACCTATGAAACTGCCGAACTTTACGGTTTAACTCGCAACGAAATCGCCACCAAAGCCATCCCCAAAGCCAAACTCAAAGCAGACAAAACCAAGGGCGTGATCATCCTGGATGAAAATACCCAACTCACAGGTGTTCCCGCTATTGCCTGGGATTATAAACTCGGCAACCGCTCCGCTCTGGAATGGATTCTCGACCAATACAAAGAGAAGAAACCCAGAGATCCTACCATCCGCGAAAAATTCAATACCTACAAGTTTGCCGATTACAAAGAACAGGTGATTGATTTGCTCCAACGAGTCTGCACTGTCAGCGTTAGAACAATGGAAATTATCCAACAAATGCCCGAAGATTGCGTCTGAAACACTCAGCGAATACTGCAATGAAGCAATTATTCCCACTCTAAATCATTCCCCTAACAGTCATCGGCATCCTGACCTTTATATAATTCGCGATCGCTCTTACTAAATTCTGTGCTATTCATTCCATCGGGGATTGGATACCGATAGAACGTTGATTAAATAATACACCTCCCAGTTAACATCGGTGGGTTAGGTTGGATTGTTCATTAAATGGTTATCGCTTCCGTTGAAATCCCGCCTAACCCACCCTACGTTACGACGTTACTTGTGTTCTGGTAAACTGTTCGGCATTTAAACCTTAATGTTAACAATGGTGAAATCCTTGTAATGCGAGCATCTTGCTCGCTACTAATACCCAATTTAAATGCATGACAGCTTATGGTAATCTTTACGCGATCGCACTTGACACACCCTATCCCCCACACGCTTCCTAACCCCCAAAGAGCGCTACACTAGAAAACGCTGCCTCACATTCGAGACTTATGCCATCTTCTCACCAACCTCTGACCTACCCCACCACCCGCAAAGCTGACCAAGTAGACGACTATCATGGCACGAAAGTCGCTGACCCCTATCGCTGGTTAGAAGATCCCGACTCTGACGAAACCAAAGCCTGGGTAGAAGCGCAAAATAAAGTCACCTTCGGCTATCTCGAAGACATCCCCCAACGGGAATCCCTGAAGCAGCGAATCACCAAAGTCTGGAATTACGAAAAATATGGCATTCCCTATAAAGAAGGGAACCGCTACTTCTATTTCAAAAATGATGGACTTCAGAACCAAAGCGTTCTCTACACCTTAACCTCTCTCGATGGAGAACCCAGAGTCCTGATTGACCCCAATACCCTCTCCGAAGACGGGACTATCGCCCTATCGGGTGCCGCTATGAGTGATGATGGGAACCGCATGGCGTATGGTTTATCCACCTCCGGTTCCGATTGGCAAGAATGGAAAGTGCGGGATGTGGAAACGGGAGAAGATTTATCGGATCATCTCCAATGGGTAAAGTTTTCCGGTGCATCCTGGACAACGGATAATCAAGGGTTTTTCTATAGCCGTTATGACGAACCCAATGATGCCACAAAATTAGAAGATGCTAATTATTATCACAAACTCTATTATCACAAACTCGGCACAGCCCAATCTGATGATCTGCTAATTTATCATCGCCCTGACCAGAAAGAATGGATGTTTAATGGTTCAGTAACGGAAGATGGTCATTATCTGATTATTTATGTCAGTCAAGGAACTGATCCGAAGAATCTGGTTTTCTACAAAGACTTACAAACCCCCGATTCTCCCATCGTCGAATTGATTTCAGAGTTTGAAGCGAATTTTAGTCTGATTGACAATGACGGGTCAATCTTCTGGTTCCAAACTGACTTAGACGCACCACGAGGTCGGGTGATTACCATTGATATTCATAACCCAGCACGGGAGAACTGGCAAGAACTGATTCCCCAAGCCGAAGAAACTTTAGAAGATGTCGGTGTTCTGAATAACCAATTTGTCGCCGATTACCTCAAAGATGCCCGTTCTGCCATTAAGATTTTTGACCTCAATGGCGCCTTGGTTCGGGAGGTGGAATTACCGGGAATTGGTTCAGCCGGGGGATTTGGCGGGAAACGTTATGATACGGAAACCTTCTATGTGTTTACCAGTTTCACTACCCCAGCAACGATTTACCGCTACGATATGGTAACGGGGGAACGTTCCCTATTTCGCCAACCGACTGTAGACTTTGATCCGACTCAATACGAAACGCGGCAAGTGTTTTACCCAAGTAAAGATGGAACACAAGTGCCGATGTTTATTACCCACAAAAAGGGGTTGACGTTGGATGGCAATAATCCCACCTATCTCTATGGTTACGGTGGTTTTAATGTCTCCCTAACTCCCAGCTTTTCGATTAGTAATCTGGTGTGGATGGAGATGGGAGGCGTGTATGCGATTCCGAATCTCCGAGGCGGTGGAGAGTATGGCGAAGATTGGCATCAAGCTGGAACAAAGCTGAATAAGCAAAATGTGTTTGATGATTTTATTGCCGCAGCGGAGTGGTTAATTGAGAATAAATATACTCGTCCGCAAAAACTGGCAATTGGTGGGGGAAGTAATGGTGGTTTATTAGTCGGGGCTTGCATGACTCAGCGCCCAGATTTATTCCGTGCTGCCCTTCCTTCAGTTGGTGTCATGGATATGCTGCGCTTCCATAAGTTTACGATTGGTTGGGCGTGGTGTTCTGATTATGGTTCACCGGAAAATCAGGAGGAGTTTAAGGCGCTTTATGCCTATTCTCCGTTACATAATCTCAAGCCAGGAACGGCTTATCCAGCAACATTAATTACGACGGCGGATCATGATGACCGCGTGGTTCCAGCCCATAGTTTCAAGTTTGCGGCGGCGTTACAAGCTGCCCATTCTGGGGATAATCCGGTCTTAATTCGCATTGAAACTAAGGCGGGTCATGGTGCGGGAAAACCGACGGCTAAGATTATTGAAGAGATTGCCGATAAGTGGGCATTTTTGCTGCGCGTAATGGATGTATAGTCTCCCATGACGTAGCTTGCTTCTCGCGTAGCGAGTATGACAAATGACTAACAATAAGCACTGATATCTTCCCCACATTGGTCAGCCAAGTAGCACAGGGCGCGAAAGCGAAGGCTAACGAATTCGTCATAGAAAGGATTGAGTTTGCACAAGGGAGGAATGTGAGCAACCCGACGCCCAAAGAGGCAGATATCGCGTTCAAACGGGCACTGGGCGGGAATCATTTTGCAGAAGAATCTAGCTTTGGCGGGGTTGTGAATTTCGATGTTCTCTAACCATTGCTTGATGGTTTGCAGTGGCTTGATGGGTTGTTGGGGTGAGGTGGGAGAGTTGGTGGGGTTTGTCTTGGTTTCAACAGGGGTGCAATTGATCAGTCCGTTTTGGTAGGTGGTAAACATGGTTTGATTTGCTCCGTGTGGTTTGTTTGTCTCTATTCATAATGTAAACCAATTTCGCTGCGGTGCAAATATAAAAAACTATTATCATTGATTAGCTTTGCTTTTAGGCATCCTTCTGTTGGGAGCTGGGGGAGCTGGGGAAGCTGGGGGAGCTGGGGGAGCTGGGGAGGCAGGGGAGGCAGGGGGAGCTGGGGGAGCTGGGGGAGCTGGGGAGGCTGGGGAGGCTGGGGAAGCTGGGGAAGCTGGGATATCTGGGCCATAAGACAAACCAACCATCGCGTGAGA
>NZ_JBKHUP010000145.1:0-16183 GCF_046565525.1 Coleofasciculus sp.
GATGATGTATTATTCAGTCCGTTTTAACGGACTTTAACTATGAGCCTTGAAATTGATTTCAAGGCGGTGTGACAGCGTGGTAATAAATCCAATCAATATGTTATCATTGGTGGAAATTTATTTCCGGTGCTGGGTTAGGGTGAGCCATTTATTTTCCAGCAATGTTATGGTATTACCCGCGCATCCGCCTGGGAATTAATTCCCAGGCTCATAGCCAAAGTCGTCTGAAGACGACTCAGTAATACTATAACTTAATCCCAATTATCAAAATATAAATTTATGGCGCTTTGGCGGCTTTACTATCATCTCGTCTGGGCGACAAAAGAACGCCAACCGTTGATTGTTCCTGCACGAGAACCCGGATTATACAGCTATATTATCGGTAAAGCTGATTCGCGAAGTTGCATTATTCACGCCATTGGGGGTATAGAAGATCATCTCCATTTAGTGACATCTATCCCACCAAGCCTTGCGATCGCGGATTTTGTCAAATACATTAAAGGAAGTAGCGCCCATCAGTTTAACCAAGATTCACCTCCCACATCAGCCAAGTTTGGTTGGCAGCGCGGATATGGTGTTTTTTCCCTGGGAGGCAAACAACTCGATGAAGCGATTGCCTACGTGAGTCAACAAAAGCAGCATCATTCCCAAGGCACGATAATCCCATCCTTGGAACGAGATAATTATGAAGATGACGCTCCAACATCCCGACGAGGTATGATATGGAACCAAAATTAACTCCTGATGAAATCAACGCCAAAAAACAGCTATTGCAGGATTACGAACCCGCGCAAGAAGCCTTTGCAATCTGAGAAATCAGGGCAGACTTGATGCCATGCTCTAGTCAGCCCTGAACTAAAGTAATCTACTCTTCGAGAATGCTGACAAATTCAATTAAATTAAAGCTTTTGCCGCTGAAAATTTTGATTTGGGAATGTCATAAGGACGATAGTATATGTCAACAATTTTAGCCAAATCAGCTAAAGTATAATTTGTGTCAAACAAGGATAACTTTAGGCAATGAAAAAAGGTAATATCCATCGTCAACCCCAATTGTTGACAAAAATTTTCCGAAAGTCTATTCCCATTCCCTCTATACCGCAGATTTCTAGCGGCAAACAGTTGTTTTAAAACAACGAGTTTTTGTAACAAAACCTCGATAATACTGGCGGGCAACTGCAACCCCGTCATCTCTCGTGTGGGAATAGGCACATTCTGGTCAAATCTAAATTGAGCGTCTGTGAGTTGACAGACTAAACACAGTTGCTGTATCACCTGGACTTGGAACAAATGTTCGAGCTGTTCACCCCGCAACGCTCCTTGATGCCTCAGATACAATCCCAGAGGTTGATCCTCTGGACACAACTGAGCCAGTTTCGTGATCACACGGTTACTCACCCACTCATATTGCTGGATCAGTGAGAGTAACCCTTGATTGTTCAACCGGTTCGCGGCGGCGACAAACTGCCCATTCTCCACCCAAATATAGTAAGACGAGGCAGCTCCTGATTCCGATCGCGATCGCAGCATGAGTAAGCCGCTTTTATTCCCCTGGTCGATAAATCGAAAAATTTCCGGCAGAGAAAAATCAGAAAGAAACCCTGTAATGGACATCGCTGGTGAATTGAACCCCTACAACTATTGTCTCGATTAACGGTTAAACTAAGTCGCGATCGCCAAATTCGGTCAGATCACGATTTATAATGGGTGGGTGTTGTTGTTGGCGATCTGGCTGTAGTGACCAAAACTCCCCTTCCTAATTCCCGCTCCTCTACCGAAGTAGTACACGAACAACCGGATGCCTTAGGGCGTTTTGGCAAATTTGGCGGCAAGTATGTGCCGGAAACCCTAATGCCTGCACTGTTCGAGTTAGAGCAGTCGTTTAAACAGTACCGCAACCACCCAGATTTTCAGCAGGAATTGCAACAGTTATTGCATGATTATGTCGGGCGTCCTAGTCCTCTATATTTTGCTGAACGGTTAACCGCCCACTATGCCCGCCCCGATGGCGGTGGAGCGCAAATTTATTTGAAACGGGAAGACTTAAATCATACCGGCGCTCATAAGATCAATAATGCCCTAGCCCAGGTCTTATTAGCCAAGCGGATGGGCAAAAAGCGGATTATAGCAGAAACCGGGGCAGGTCAACATGGTGTGGCAACGGCAACGGTTTGTGCGCGGTTCGGCTTGGAATGCATTATCTATATGGGTGTTCAGGATATGGAACGCCAATCCCTAAATGTGTTTCGGATGCGGCTAATGGGTGCTAAAGTTCAACCCGTGGCGGCGGGAACGGGTACGCTTAAGGATGCCACCTCGGAAGCGATTCGCGACTGGGTAACTAATGTGGAAACGACCCATTACATCCTCGGTTCTGTCGCAGGTCCTCATCCCTATCCCATGCTCGTGCGTGACTTCCAGGCGATAATTGGTCAAGAAACTCGCACTCAATGTCAAGAAAAATGGGGCGGTTTACCTGATATTTTGTTGGCTTGTGTGGGTGGGGGTTCTAATGCAATGGGACTGTTCCACGAATTTGTCAACGACGAGAGCGTGCGCTTAATTGGTGTTGAAGCCGCCGGGGAAGGTGTAAACTCTCAAAAGCACGCTGCTACCCTAACCTCAGGACGTCCGGGTGTGCTGCACGGAGCAATGAGCTATTTACTCCAAGATACTGACGGTCAAGTGGTGGAAGCCCACTCGATTAGTGCGGGACTCGATTATCCGGGTGTTGGACCCGAACACAGTTATTTGAAAGATAGTGGTCGGGCAGAATACTATAGTGTTACCGACCAAGACGCGATCGCAGCTTTTCGCCAGTTATCGGAACTCGAAGGAATTATCCCCGCCCTGGAAACCGCCCACGCGATCGCGTATTTAGAAACTCTGTGTTCTCAACTTCAGGGTAGCCCGAAAATAGTGATTAACTGTTCCGGTCGCGGTGATAAAGATGTACAAACCGTTGGCAAGTTGATTCAGTTAGACTCACAGGATTAAACGGTGCGGTCAAAGTCTCTTTTGGTCATGAGTGGATTACTGCTGCTAAAGTTAGGACTCAGTAGCTGTGATTTGGCGTTGAGTTTCAAGACAACCCCCGTAAGTCAATCCGAATCTCCTACAACGATTTCTCAACAGTCAAATGACGGTGAATTCACCAATTGGGAAGAATCGGTGCATCAACAGATTAATCAATATCGCCGTTCCCAAAAACTGCCACCGTTAACCTTAGACTCTAACATTAGCAAGCAAGCCAGACTCCACAGTCAGGCAATGGCAACCGGGCGTCTACCCTTCGGTCATGGGGGATTTGAAGAACGAGTCCGCGCGATCGCTCAATCTATTCCCTATCGCCAAGCCGCTGAAAATGTTGCCTATAACCAGGGCTATTCCGACCCCGCCACCCAAGCTGTGCAAGGTTGGTTAAAAAGCCCAGGACATCTAGAAAATATTGAAGGGGATTTTGATGTAACCGGGATTGGCGTAAGTAAAAATGCCAAGGGAGACTATTACTTTACCCAAATTTTCATCAAACGGCAGTAGTTTGTCTTATGTTATTTGCTGGTTATTTTTTTATCATTCATCCTTTATCACTCAGATAACCTATGACTAAACCCCCCATCGAGAAAGAATTGGCAAAATTTCAAGTTTGCGATCGCGACCTTCCCGACGCCCTGCTCAAGACCTATCTAAACGCCGAAGCGATTGCCGTTGATACAGAAACAATGGGGCTGATCTATCAGCGCGATCGCTTGTGTCTGGTGCAACTGTGTGACCCCGAAGACCGAGTTACGGTGATCCGCATTGATAAAAAACAAAAACAAACTGAAGCCCCCAACCTGAAGCAGTTGCTGGAAGCCCAAACGGTCTTAAAAGTATTTCACTTTGCCCGTTTCGATCTAGCCATATTACGCCAAAATCTGGACATCTACGTCCAGCCTATATTTTGTACAAAAATTGCCAGTAAACTTGCCCGTACCTATACCAACCGCCACGGACTTAAAGATTTAGTCCTGGATCTCGAACAGGTGGAACTGGATAAAAGTTCCCAGAGTTCAGATTGGGGAAATCCCAATAACCTTTCGGATGAACAACTCCGGTATGCGGCGAATGATGTACGTTATTTGCTGTCTGTGCGACAGAAACTGATTGCCATGTTGCAACGAGAAGAGCGTTGGCAACTTGCCCAAGAGTGCTTTGATGCCTTATCAGTGATGGTGTCTTTGGATTTGCTCCTCTATCGAGATATCTTTGAACATTAAAACAAGCTATCGTAACGTGGGGGGGTGGATGAACCGAATTCCAGCAAGAGTGATACCTGCTAGGATAAAAAAAGGAAGTGCCAATAATATTGCTAGATTTACAAGTTTCCTATGCCCATGACCGCTCAAGTTATTGTCGAAAAGAAAAAATTAGACAACCCTCCTCTAGAGATTCACTATCTGGGCGATCGCGTTCTGCGTCAACCAGCTAAGCGGGTTGCCAAAGTAGACCAAAGCATCCGACAGCTAGCTCATCAGATGCTGCAAACCATGTATAGTGCAGATGGCATTGGCTTGGCAGCACCACAGGTCGGGGTAAATAAACAAATCATTGTCATCGACTGCGAACCGGATAACCCAGAAAATCCCCCCTTGATTCTAATTAACCCCACGATTAAGCGCTTTGGTTCGAGTGTATGTGACGCTCAAGAAGGGTGTTTAAGTATTCCTGGCGTCTACTTAGATGTCAAACGCCCAGTAGAGGTGGAAGTTACCTACAAAGATGAGAATGGACGCCCGAAAACCTTAAAGGCGGATGGTCTGCTTTCTCGCGCCATTCAACATGAAATGGATCACCTGACTGGGGTTATGTTTGTGGATCGGGTGGAAAATGGATTGGTTTTGGCAGAAGAACTGCAAAAGTATGGCTTTTCTACCCAAGCAGTCAAACCTTTTCATGCCTAGGAAACAAAGTAACCGTACCAATGCCTTGTCCATGGATTGATCCATGGACATTTTAGTATACTGCGTTAGGTCTAATCCAATGACACCAAAAAGTGGTTTATTTTTGATGGGTTCCTGTATTACCGCAATTGCGGCTGTTGGCTCAATTTTTGAACTCTCTTCAGGAACACCCCAGTTAGGTGTATCAGTCACGGAAATTATCCTGGCGGGTAGTATTCCCTTGAGTGGCTTTTTGTTCTACGCCGCTGTTCGCGATGCGAAGGCAAATCAGTAGGCAATAGGCAATAGGCAATAGTTTACACTGGTCTAAGGATGGCTCACCACTTGCCCTATGACTGGTCAACACTGCCGTGGATTTCTGCGACCTCTTGCTGTCAGAGGTACAGCTATACCACTATCTTCCTATCCCTTGTCTGAGGAGCAGGAGATAGTGATTGGGCGTGATCCAAGCTGCCAAATTGCCTTAAACCCTAATCAGTATTTAATTGTATCGCGGCGTCATGCCACGATTCGTCCCTGTTCACCCTGGAATCAGGGCTGGGAAATTTGTGATCTCAATAGTATTAATGGTACTTACATTAATGGTTATCCTTTACGGGGATGCTGTCGATTGCACGCCGGCGATCGCATTGAACTGGGTCAAGATGGTCCTCAGTTTATTTTTGAGTGTCAGTTCAGCTCGTCTGTGTCCCCAGTCTCACCTGTTCCTTCGGGTTCATCGCTGACACCTGTCAGTGTAATCGGACATAAAACTGCGGATTCGGTTACCTTTAGCCAACTGTTTCCCCTCGCTTCAACGGGAGCCGATTTAACTCAGAAGGCGTTTCTTGGACCCGCTATTCTGACGGTGGTTTTTGTGGTGTTGATGTTTATGGCTGTCGGTAAGCCAATGGTGTTTAATTTACTATTGGCAACCTATTTAACCGGTGCCGCCTCTTACTTTATCTACCAACTTTGTGGTAAATCCAAACCGTGGTGGGTGTTATTGGGGTGTGCGATCGCGACGGGTTTAATTTTAACGAGTCCGTTGTTACCTCTATCGATCATCGTTTTTCGCGACATCTTACCGGGAAGTTTACCCCAAGAAGGGGAACTGATCAGTTTTACCGCTCTGCTGATCCGCATGTTTTTTGGGGCGGGTTTGATGGAAGAGTTACTTAAAGTCCTTCCCATTATTGGGGCGTATTTCTTGGGGAGACTCCTACGTTCTCCTTGGCGAGAACAAATTGGCGTCTGGGAACCTCTGGATGGGATTCTATTAGGTACGGCGTCAGGGGTGGGTTTTACGCTATTGGAAACTCTGGGGCAGTATGTTCCCGATATCATTGATAATGTGACCTTTCAAGCGGGTCAAGAACCGGGTCAGCTGATGGGATTGCAATTACTCATCCCCCGTCTACTCGGTTCAGTCGCCGGACATATTGCTTATAGTGGCTACTTTGGCTATTTTATCGGCTTAAGTGTCCTCAAACCGCGAAAAGTTTGGCAAATTCTGGGAACGGGTTATCTTTGTGCGGCGACTCTCCACGCTCTTTGGAATGCCAGCGGGTTTGTCAGTAGTTTATTGTTAGCAGTGGTGGGGATTTTGTCCTATACCTGCTTAGCCGCCGCCATTCTCAAAGCTAGGGCAATCTCGCCGACGCGATCGCAAAACTTCGCTACCCGTTTATTTTGATCCTCTATACAATAAAAATCCTCTGCTTACCCTAAACAAGAGAGCAGAGGATTTTTATAACGGAGCAATTGACAAAAGCAATGTTAGTTGTTCTAATCCAGAGCCAACATCACTTTGTCAGAAAACTGCCTGCGCCTTGATCACATGAGCAACCTGTATCCTCAAGCGCTGACTCAACGCACTCATGCTTTGGAGAACCTTATGCACTGATGAACGATTTCTGCTTTTCTCCCTGAGAATGCAGGTTTAGTCTACTTGTGTAGTTTATTCCAAGTTCAGAGTCCAAGACTCCAGAGAACCTGAATCACCCGCAGAGCAATCATTAATAATCAGTTGCCAAGTCCCAGCAGATGAGTGTCCCTTAAACACAGACAAAGGCTGAGTTGCACAATACTCACCACTGGGAATCACCCCATGAGACCCAGCTACTGAGTCAAAACTATGGGAGAAGTTATCGTTAAAGCTGTAATCCCCATTTAGGTCGTTACTGTAGCCACTCGCCGAAAATTGAGGTTGTCCGGGGCGCCGGAATAAGTCCACCACAACCCCGGTTTCTACATGACGCAATTGGGCAATCAAGTCCCCAACCCAAGTATGTTCTAAGTGATTCAGAGTTACGGTGACGTTACTAATCGCGATATTTTCCGTCACCACAATCTCATCTTGAAAACTGGCAACTCCATCGGGAATATTGCCACCACGACCGCAGTAGGTCGAAGCGGGGGAGTTCACAGATGTGGTAATGTTAGCGTCTACAGTGGCAGTTGAGGTACGATTCATGAGCTTCGACATAGGTTATAACTCCAAAACAGAATTAGGTTGACAAAAGGTAAAACTCCGCTAGCGATCGCGAAATTACAATGTTAAGAATATTTGCGCTCTGTTACGCATTCTTAATGCACCCCGAATTTTTTTTAATTTCGCGAACATACAATAATCTCCTCTTAATTAATAATGGCATTACTTGGGCGGTTTTATCTAGTCCTTCTGGGTATCTTTACTAAAAAAAAACAATTTAATCGATACTAAACTGATATCTCTCTTTCCTGTATTCCTTTACTGACAAGCAATTCAGCGTCAAACATTGAGCATTCTTGTCCTTAGGTTTATGTTAATTTAATATAAAATTACATCCTTTATAACTTGGATTAATCTTTGGTGAGAGATTAAAAAACTTTCTCAAACAACTCGGAATTTATCCGCGTCGCTCTGACACAAACTTAAACCTACCCTTCCCGAAGGGTTGGACTGTAAATTTTGAACTCACCCCTCTGCCCCAAGAGTATTAAGTTTAAACCGTTGTCTTGTAAATTTAGTTTCTTTTTCGTAAAGATTTGTTGCATCATCGGCTAAAAATTTTTTGGGCTATTAATTTAAACTACTTTCTCTTAACAGAGAAACTCTTTTATGTATGCCACCCACAGCCAGCCTAGTCATTAGAACTTCTCCGTTGTGGGAAACCCTGCGTCTTCAGACCAGGGAGGAACACGCGGTAGCGGTTTAAGAAGCATACCCCTTTCGGGGTGGAGGGGTATGGTTGCCCCTCCGGTTTTCACCCATTTCTGGGGTAAAGTTAGCCTCGCCAAGGTTATCGGTCGGTAACTGTCCAAAAAGCACTGTTTCAGTGACCTTAAAACTGTTTAACTTTTCGGTTCTAGAGCAGCAAACTGGCTATCGCATCCGCTGGTAGGTCTTTAACACTTGCCGATAACGTAGTGCGCTTAGCACTTAGGCTGGTAAGCACAGCTTTAACTTATTTGGCTAAAGCTCCGTGTATGCGAGACCGGGGTTGCTTACTTATAACCGAGTATCGATCAGTCCGGCTTGTGTAACAGACTTCTCTTGCCGACTAAAAGCCAATCAATGACTTTGTTCGACTCGATAGTATTTGTCCAAGGTCGGTGGCTTTTGGCAGGATATCGATATGACATTATCGAGCCGGAATCAGCGCTTGAGTCCCAGACTAACAGGGTTGACGGTTTCCCACCAGTCCACACTTTACCTCTGAGACCCAGGTCTTGTCATACTTGCGTATGACGTTGTTACACCATGTTGAATGATATGGCAATCAGCTAACCTTGGCAACCACCTAGCTGAATTAATTTTCACTGATTTTGTAAAATTTTGTTAACAGCACTGGAAATATAGATTACATCGAAGTCTTGTGGTAAGGGTAGGGAACAGGGAACGGGTAATAGGGAACATAGAACAGTAGAGAATGTCCTAACCTTTATAGCGACAGCTAAGTACCTAGACATAAATTCTCTGCGCTGTACTAAGAAAGTTCCCTGTAATAATCTTAATAAGGTGTTCCATTCGGGTAAAGCAGTTTAATCCGCTTTTGACGAAGCTGTTCTTCTTCTTTGTGAAGTTCTACTAATTGCTGCACCACTTCAGACGTCACCCCTAATAGTTCAGCCATTTGAGAGATTTTATTCTGTTCAGGTTCACTCAACTCACCGTCTGCTGCTGAAGCTTGAATCGCTTGATAAACAACATCTCTTTGTACTAAGTTTTTTATTCGATCAGAAGAGTTCGCCAGCAGCTGTGCCAGATCATCATTGGCTTCGTAAACTTCCAGTTCTTTCAGCACAGATTCGGGAGTTCCCAGAGCGCTGAAATAGCTAATTTGCTCGTCTCGTTCTGCTGGAGCGAGTGTGCCATCTCCCTTAGCACAAATAAGTGCAGCTTTGCCAACGGATCGAAAATCTTCACCGTTGGGAAAGCTGGTAAAGCCGTACATCTGGTTAAAGAGCCAAAGGTTGCCTTTTCGTCGATAATCTGTCGTCGTTGTCATTGTTTTCTCCTCGGAATATTCCAGACGTTAGATTAGGATTTTGAAAGTCTATCATGTTAAGGCGGCACAACTGATCCTACTTCAACCAAGGAAATAGGATGAGCCGCACCGCCTCGCTCAGTATTACAGCGAGTTTATTCCGCCGTAGCCAGTTCTGTGCTACCACTACTACGACGACGAGTTAGGGTGTTGAAGAGCATTTGACCAATGGCTTTAATCAGGTTACCTTCTAATTCCTGGAACAGATTCATATTCATGCCAAATGCCGCATTTGCCTCATCAACAATCCGTTCGGCTGTGGCGTCATCAATGGGGAGTTCATCCAAGGCTTGGCGATAGTTGGCTTTGAATTCCTTTTCGTCAGGAATCTCTTGAAACTCGTAAAACGCTGTACCTTCACCCTCGGATAAATTCATCGCCCGTTGAGCAATCTTTTTCAGGATTTGCCCCCCAGATAAATCTCCCAGATAGCGCGTGTAGCACTGGGCAATTAATAGTTCGGGTTCAGAGGCGGACACGTCGCGAATTCGCTGCACGTAGTCTTTCCCGGCGGCGGAAGGCGCTATTTGGTCGCGCCAATTTGCGCCGTAGTAGTAGTATAAGTCTTGCTCTAAACTTTTCTGGCGATTGAGTTGGGGAAAGTAGATTTTCGAGAGAACCGGATGTTGGCGATGGCGCTCCATTTCTTCTTCCATCGCACAATAGACGAAGTAGAGATTGGCGACAAGTTTTCGGTACGATTTCTTTTCTACGACGCCTTTCAAAAAGCATTTGACAAATCCCACGTTTTCTGCCATGCTGTGGGCTTTTTTGGTTCCCTCACGTAACTGGGTGGCTAGATTGGTACTCATGTTAAATTTCCTATCCCTAAGGTTAACGACTTGTGTATTTTTACGTCCAAAACGTATCAAAACTGTCCCAAATGCTTAGGGTAAACTGATATGATGAGAATTGATATTAAGAATTGTAAAATCGTTGACTCAAGTCTTACCCATAGGCAATAGCTTGAAGAGGCGGGTAAGCTACTTGAATAGTGGGCAGGGCGTGGGGTGTGGGGTGTGGGGTGTGGGGCGTGGGAAGAAAAAGCAGACACCATGAACCCTAAAGGCTTTATGCCTTATACCTTATGCCTTGTCCCTGCCACAAAGGGGTAGTTAACCCGGATTTAGGATCAATCCTGCAAGATTGTCTTAGACACAATCCGAGTTTTCTTGCGATCGGCTTCTGAGAGTTCTTCCCCAGATTGTAAACGAGTGGCGTTGGTTTGGAGGACAGTAGCTGCACTTTGATCTCCCATTTGGATCGCAGTATTGGCAGCCGTTTGTAACATTGTGGCAGCGCCAGCCCGATCGCCTTTTTGGAGTTTGGCTTCGGCTATTTGAGTTTGCCTGTATTTGGCTAATGCCAGAATCGATTGTTGGACTTTCGTGTTGGGAGCCGGTTGATAGGTACTCTGAACGTTAATCTCCACCGGGATCTGTTCCGACTTTAATCCCTCTTCCCCCGTAGCGGGGTCATCATAAAGCACTTGTAGCTTCGCGATCGCCTGATACCCCACAGACAGTTGCCCCAGATACAGGTTCGCCAGAATCACCCGTTCCGCATCCGTCATCAAATCGCCCAAGCGGACGACAAATTGATCGCCTTGGGGTTGCAGAGGCAGTTCAATCGTATCCGGCGCGACTTGGGCAATGGGTTTTAATTCGGCAAACCGCACTTTGGGCATTAATTCAAATACCAAGTAAGCATTGGTCAATCCGACGGCTTGGATGCGGTTAAACAAGCGTCCAAACTCCTGCACGGCTTGTTCTGGCTGTTCGATATAACAAAGCGCACCACTCCCAGCATCGGCAATTTTTTCCAGAACATCTTGGTTCCAATTCGCCCCAAATCCTAGGCTATTGATCGTCAGCTTGTGTTCCACCGCCAGTTGGGCTAATTTCAAGCAGCGTTTATTGTCTCCATGCTCATTTTCGCCATCCGTCAGCAGAAACACCTGAGACACGGCTTCGGCTTTCCCTTTTGCCACTTCTTCAATACCCAGTTTCAACCCCTCATCAATGGCAGTTCCCCCATCAGCAGTCAGTTGCCGGATTTGGGATTTAATCGTTTCTGTATTGTCGAGCCCTTGATTGGGTACCAGCACTTTGGCACGGTGATCAAAGGCAATCACACAGATGCGATCGCCCTGTTTGAGTCGTTCAATCAGTTGAATCGCCGCTTTTTTCACCGTTTCCAGGGGACGCCCATGCATCGAGCCACTGTGGTCTAGAATTAAGCATAAATTCAAGGGTAGCGACTGATCCAGTGATTGGCTGATTGCCCGAATCGCTATCGATAACTGACGCTGGGAACTGGGTTGATTGGCATCAAGATTGATATCGCTGAGGGCAGGGTGTAAACCAACTTTCATTGTCTAAAACTCCTAAGCCAGTAAAAAGAGGTAACTATAGTAACTTTCTTGCAATACATAAGTACTAGTCTAGAGCCAGGGTCGCTCATGGCACACCCCAAATCGCCATCGATGAAAAGAACTACCCCAGGCAACTTCACGACTCACGCTACTATGTTTTAAAGATAGCGCCATTATTGCATTCCCAAGTACCGTAGATGAAACAACCGATTCAGGCAGTTCAATCAACCTACTATGGTCGGCAAAACTACCGAACCCCGCCACCCGATTTACCTTCACTGCTCCTCAACGAGCGAATTGTCTATCTGGGTTTGCCCTTGGTACCACAAGTCACCGAACTGATTGTGGCAGAACTTTTGTATTTGCAGTACGACGATCCCGACAAGCCGATTAAAATTTACATCAACTCCACGGGAACCTCCCGTTACGATGGTGAACCGATTGGCTTTGAAACGGAAGCCTTTGCCATCTGTGACACGATGAATTACATTCAACCCCCCATCCATACCATTTGTATTGGTTCGGCAATGGGGATGGCGGCGATGCTACTGTCGGCGGGAACAAAAGGCTCTCGCGCAAGCTTACCCAATGCCTCTATTGTGCTGCACCAACCCAAGAGCTATGCACGGGGTCAAGCCACGGATATCCAAATTCGAGCCAAGGAAGTGCTAGCCAACAAAAAGACCATGATGGATATTTTTGCCAAAAATACAGGTCAATCTGCCCAAAAGATTGCCAAGGATATGGAGCGGATGTTGTACCTGACCCCCTATGAGGCAAAAGAGTATGGCTTGATTGATCGGGTGTTAGAGAGCGATGAGGTTCCGGCTGCTATAGCCGCCAGTGCGTCTTAATCCCTCCTCTTGCACTGACACTCAGGGCAGTTTTGCTGTTCTCCTTCGAGACAACCCTCCTGATTAATGCCTAAACCATTACCATCAGACAAGACGAGCAATGGTACGTACCGGGGCGGGTTTAGTCGCATCTGGGTGAGAGAAGAAACGATAGTTGTGAAAAGATCCCCTACAGACTATTCAAAACGTTTTCTAGAATTCGGAGTAAATTATGCCTATTGGCGTCCCCAAAGTTCCTTATCAACTTCCCGGTTCTCCTTACAGCGATTGGATTGATATCTACAATCGTCTCTACCGGGAACGGATTATTTTTCTGGGTAAAGAAGTCGATGATGAGATTACTAACCAGATCATCGCAGTTATGCTTTACCTGGATTCCGAAGACAACAACAAAGATATTTATCTTTACATCAATTCTCCTGGTGGTTCAGTTACTGCAGGCATGGCGATTTATGACACCATGCAGCATATTAAGTCGGATGTAGTCACCATCTGTGTCGGTTTAGCGGCGTCGATGGGTTCTTTCCTGCTTATGGCTGGTAAGCAGGGGAAACGGTTAGCGTTACCTCACTCACGGATCATGATTCACCAACCCTCTGGGGGGGTGCGTGGACAAGCGACGGATATTGAGATTGAAGCCAGGGAGATTTTGCGAATCCGGCGTCAACTCAACCAAATCTATGCGGATAAGACGGGTCAATCGGTTGAGAAGATTGAAAAAGATATCGATCGCGACTTTTTCATGTCGGCTCAAGAGGCGAAGGAGTACGGATTGATTGACCGTGTGATTGAGGAAAGAGCAGGATAAGATAGACGAATCGGTAGGGCAGTTCTAAAATACTGCCTCTACACCTATCAGTGCTTGTTCTGGAAATGAATCTGGTGGATTGTTATCGATTGTTGGGTTTAAGTGATGGAGCCTCTCGATCTGAGATTAAGGCATCGTATCGGCGTTTGGCACGCCAGTGTCATCCCGATGTCAATGTCGGCGATCAATTGGCTCAAACCAAGTTTATTGAGTTGACACAGGCGTATAAGCTGCTGCTGAATGTGGTTAAACCGTTGGGAACAACTCACTCGGCTGAGGATTCCCAGACGGTTACAGTGACAAAGAAGCCGCCAACCAAACCGCCTACCATTCCCCCCCTGTCGGAGATTGAATATCAGCTCAAATGGACATCCTACGAGCGCTTACAGCAGTTGCTCAAAGAACAACGATTTGCCCGTGCGATCGCGCTGGTTGAGGGGTTGGCGCAACGGATTCCCCACGATCCAGAGGTGCGTCAGTGGCAAGCGATTACTTATCAATGTTGGGGACGGTATTTGGTTAAGAATGGGCAGTTGAATAAAGCCAGAATTTATTTGAAAAAAGCCCTGAAGACTGACCCCCATAACCGTTCCCTGTGGGCGGAAGTTGAACGAGATTTTCGCCGTATGGAACAGATGATTTATTGATGCTCACAAACAGTTACAGATTTTTTTGAGTAAGGGTGCGATCGCTCCTTTTTTTTGGTATACTTTTATCATGGGAAAATGTGCCGACCTATAGACTCGATGCTCATCACTTCAAAGCTTAACCCTACTCAGAGCGATCGCATTCCCCAATGGTCAATAATTCTCCTTTTGGGGCGAGCCGCTGGCACAAAGGAACCACTAGAGAAACAGGGCGGGTTTAGTCACATTGAGATGCAACCAAAAAGATAGTAGTAAAACCCGCCCCTACAGAGGATCGGGTCGCCCTTTACTCAATTTCCTGTGTCAAAATGTGTTTCTTATGAGTTATAGGTTTTCCTTGAGATGCTTCCAAATCAGACTATTCCCCCTTTTTTAAGCAGGGGGTTTTCAAAGTCCGGGGGAATCTCTTATTAAGTAACGGTTTAACCTTAAGTTGACACTAATGACGCTCCGTGCGCCCACAGACGTGCGCCCGCCCAATAATTAATTAGGCGCCCGATTAACAAGGTATACCGGACGACAGTGAATCCGATTGTTATTTGTCCCCAGTCTGGAAAGATTGCGAGAGTTAAAAGAAATTGACGAATTATTATCCAGAGGATAAATTAGACTTCTACCAGACAATGTTTGGGATAGACTTGAAACAGCTACCCTAGAGGAGCTTTAAATGTCTCGTTTTTACGCCGTTGCATCAGCGTTAACCCTGGCAAGTGCTATGGGGTTTAGTTCTGAGGCGCTGGCTCAAACCGTTGATATTCCATTTACGGCTAGTGTTCCCATTGAAGTAACCTTTGACCAGGTTGTCCTGGGTACAGTGGAAACAACGGCTAGTGGTGGTTCAGTTCAACTACCTAATGTTATAGAATCCGTCAATCCAGCCACCGTAACGTTACAGTCTAACACCCCTGCTACGCTAACGGTTTCACCGCCTCGCCTCATCTCTGGGTCAACACCTGATCCGGATGGAACAACTTATGTAACGTTTGTTACAGTTGGGACACAACAGGTGACGGCGGATACGGCAGAGGTTACCATGAATCTTCCGGTGGGAATGAGTGATTTAGAAGTCGATATGCGTGTGGAAAGACCTATACCGTTTCCGGCGGGAACGTACAACTATGCGGTGACGCTGACGGTTATCCCTTAATTCGCTTATCGATGTTTGGTTCTTATGTGCATATACCTTAAGGAGGGTTTCCATGATTCGTCGTTTAGTTTTATCTGGCTTTGTTCTGGCGGGTGCGGTGGCGTTTAGTCCGAACGTTTTGGCGCAATCGGTTGATGTTATTTTTGAAGGGAATATTGGGGAGAGTTGTAGTTTCGCGACTCCGGTTCCAGGTGTATTAGTGTACAGGGGTGGACCACAAACGGGCCCTGGACCTGTGTTTGGAGAGATTAGCTCTGATGCGCCGGGAGGTGTATCGGGTACAGTTGATGTTTCCTGTAATACATCAGGAGTAGATCTTCAAATCAGTGATGCTCGTTTTGTGTCATTTACTCCCAGCAATCCAGAGTTGGCTCCTCCTCCTGGCGCTTTACCCCCAGGTTCAGATGCTTTTTTAAATGCACGAGCAACAGTCCCAGGTGATGAAACAGTCTATAACGGTCCAGCTAACGGTAGTGGCGGTAATCCGAGCAGCCCTATGTCCATTTTTCCTTTGAGTCCTAACCCTGGTGAACCCCTTCGACAAACCGTGGAAGTGGATTTGGGTGTTGATGGTGGACCTTTTGAAGCTGGAATCTATCAGTATGCTGTCACTTTGACAATTGTTCCCTAGGAAGTTTGTAGTAAGGGAACCTTAGCCCTGATCAAATTCCGCGAGAAGACCCCAACGATACCCGAATCAGGGTTAGTTGGGAATGATGCTAATTTCTCATTTTAAAACAGGGCGAGTCGAGTTGATTAATCAGTTGTCCCGTTTACGCTAGTGCAGCGACTCGCCCCTACCCCCTACCCCCTACCCCCTACCTGACTTTTCACGTTATGTGGCGCCTCTGTAGGGGCGGGTTTCACCACTATCTTTTCGGTTGCACCCAGATTTTACT
>NZ_JBKHUP010000146.1:0-15701 GCF_046565525.1 Coleofasciculus sp.
GTGAAGAAATGGGCTTAAATCCTTGTCTGGTAAGGTTTCTGCTATTCGCAATCACGCCTTTTGTGAGAAATGCGGGGATCGCAGCTTTCAAGAATTCGTCGCTATCGTCGGTGCTGGAGTAGCCGGAGCTTCTTTTGCTCCAGCCGATAAAAATTGTCAGCCGATTTTTTCTAGAACCGCCGTAATCTGTAAAGTTCCTGTTCTCTTTAGTCTGCTTGTCTTTGTAATTGTGGCTGGATTAACCTGGTTGATTAGGAGACAATGGAAAAGATATCCTTGACATTGACGCCACTGTGAGCGTTCACGGCATCTTGTTAGGGAAACAGTGGGGAAGTTTTGAGTTTAGGGATTAGGAGAAAAATTGCGATCGCGCGGCTTGAGTGTCTTGGAGTTGCTGTTCTAAGCCTTGCCAGTCGCTTTGCTCAACCCGTTCAATCAATTCATCGAGACAGTGACGGTAGGATAGGAGCGATCGCAATAAAAAGTCCCGATTATAACGTGCCATCATCACCCCTAACTCCGGATTGCCGCCACCCACCCGACTGGTATCACGAAACCCGGAACTAGCTAACTGCTGTACTAACTCCAGGACAATCGGGTCAGTTTCATCGATACAAGCATTAATGAGACTCGCACTCACCATAACAGGCAGGTGAGAAATCCAAGCGACAGCGCGATCATGATCTTGAGGACTACAGAAATAGACCCGATTCGTGAGCGATCGCACCAAATGCTCAACCTGTTTCACGGCGGCGGGTGGCGTCGTATCCAGAGGAGTCAACACATAAGCACAATCGGTAAATAACCCCGATACCGCCGCCTCAATCCCATTCAATTCTCGACCCGCCATGGGATGTCCACCGACAAAATTATGCCACAGGGGTGTTACCGCTTCCACCACCGCCGTTTTCACCGAACCCACATCCGTGATAATAGTTTCCGGGGATAGGTGAGGAATTAACGCCTGGAGCATTGGCGCGATCGCAGAAATTGGCGTACAAATAAAAACAATATCAGAAGCTGCCAATAGGTTCATTTTGACACTGGCGTCATCCACCACACCTAGTTCAATGGCTCTGTTGCAGGTATAGTCTTGGCGAGATACTCCCAAGACAGAATGACCCAATTTTCTCAAGTCCAGTCCCAGGGAACCCCCAATCAGTCCCAGCCCAACAATTCCAATCTTCATGATCATAGCCATCCACGTTAAGCTAATCAAATCCCTTAAATTAAGTTTTAGGCAAAGCTGGGTTTTAGGCAACTGGCAGTTCAATTAAGGATAGCATTTGAAACAGGAGGTGTGGAACTTAGAAGTAGAATCGCTCCCCATCAAGATTGAGCCTAGCCCGCAGACAACTGGGCTAGCGTTGGTTAACGACAGCACAGGCGAGGTTGTCTGGGTAGCTGATTTACAGCACCGAGGCTTTCAAATTCGGGATGCATTAACAAAGATGGGCTGGTTCAAGGCATCCGTCACAAATACTGCACACCTATTCATAAAAAAGACGGTTATTCTTATGTACAGTAACCTGATTCTTTCTGAGGTTCAACTCCCCCGAAAGAATCCCCAATTTCCTCCTCCCGTTATACCCGTAAGGTTAACGGAGGTCTCCACGGGGGAAGAAAGATGAATGTGATGGAAATTCTCAAAAAATATGCCGCTGGCGTGAAAAACTTTTCCGGGGCAAATCTTGCCGAAGCCAACCTGAGTGGGATTAATCTCAGTGGTGCCGATTTAAGTGACGCGAACTTAAGTGTAGCCAACCTCAGTGGTGCTTATTTAATTGGTACAAATTTAAGTCGGGCGCGACTTAATGTAGCCAGACTCAGTGGTGCCAATCTCTCCAACGCTAACTTAACCAAAGCCAATCTCAACGTTGCCAATTTGATTCGAGCGGACTTGGGGGGAGCGCAACTGACTCAGGCGGCGATGATTCGGGCGGAACTGATTCGTGCCAAATTAAGTGGCGCTAACCTAACAGAAGCGAATCTCAGTGGTGCAGATCTGCGAGAAGCCGCCCTCAGAAATGCCAAACTGCACCGGGCTAATCTTAGCGAAGCCAACCTACGGGGAGCTGTTTTAACAGGGGCAATTCTGGAGGGTGCTAATTTGAACGCCGCCGATTTGAGCCGTACTGATCTGAGTAATACCAATGTTCGACAGGCTGAATTCAAACAAGCCAATCTCAGTTGTGCCAATTTAGCGGGTGCGGATCTCAGTGGTGCTAACTTACGCTGGACTGACTTGAGTGGTGCGAATCTCAGTTGGGCAAATCTGAGTGAGGCAAAGTTAAGCGGCGCGAATTTAACCGGCGCGGATTTGAGTCATGCTAATTTGCTCAATACCAGTTTAGTCCATACCGATCTCACCCAAGCACGATTAATTTATGCCGATTGGATTGGGGCGGATTTAACCGGGGCGACGCTCACCGGGGCAAAATTGCATGGGGTGTCTCGTGTTGGTCTCAAAACCCAAGGTATTGTCTGCGAATGGGTTGATTTGAGTCCAGAGGGCGATCGCTCTCGGGTTGTTACCCTGTCCAGCGAAGAAGTATCGCACAAGTTTTTTAACGAAACCTTACCCACCGTCACCATTATCATTGATGCCCCTTTAGATATAGCCGCGAATTTAGCCTTAGTCAGTGTTTATCATCAACTGGCGCAGACTTTCCCCGTTCTCAATACAGCACCCAGCGTGAACGTTGGCGTGCGGAAAACCTCTTTGACCTTTAGTGCCAGTAATGCTGAATTGTTGATTATTGCTTACTTAGGAATTGTTCCTTTTAAAGATGCAACGATTACCCAAGAAAATATTATCGCGCTGCTCAAGAAGCTAGAACCCAGTGTTCTGGAAAAGTGGGGCTTTAAAACATCCCAATCCATTCAAGAGTTCCTGAAAACCCTTGAACAAGGGATTGATCCGTCCAAAATGGCGGTGGATTTCAGAAAGTCGAGTCCTTTTTTCCAAGCTCCCACTCAAACCATCATCACTAACTCTAACAATCAAACCTGGACAGCTTACTACCATCCAGCCTTTGGCAAGCCGTTGATGCAATCTCAATAGGCAGGGGGAACAGGGGGAGCAGGGGGAGCTGGGGGAGCTGAGGGAGCAGGGGGAGCTGGGGGAGCTGGGGACGAATGACGAATGACTTATAACAACCATAGAAGAAAGTGTTATCCTCCACAGTATCGTGTTGTGTGAGGAAATTCAAGTTATGGTTACGTCTCCTGTCCGCCGTCAGGACTTATATCGTTTTGCCCCCAGACATCTACAAAAATCTTCGACCCATGGAACGCTAACGGATTTACCCCTAACTCTGCCAAAGACTCCCTTGTTTGGTACGGATGGCATTCGGGGACGAGTGGGAGAACTGCTTACAGCTGAATTGGCACTACAAATTGGGTTTTGGGCAGGTCAGGTCTTACATTCGCAAGCCTCAGCATTAGGTCCGGTGATTGTCGGACAGGATTCGCGAAACTCCAGCGATATGTTGGCATCGGCGCTGAGTAAAGGCTTAAACTTAGCTGGATTGGAGGTATGGAATATCGGGTTATGTCCGACGCCCGGAGTTGCCTATCTTACCCGTTTCTCAGAAGCCGTGGGCGGGGTGATGATTTCTGCCAGTCATAATCCCCCAGAAGATAATGGGATTAAATTTTTTAGCGCCCAAGGGACAAAACTGCCTGGGGAATTGCAGCAGCAGATTGAGGCGGGTATCCGAGGCATAGTGGATAAGGCTGTGGTTGCTCATAGCCAGGGTCACCATTACCACCGACCGGAATTAGTGGGACGTTATCTCGAATCATTACGGCGTCCCCTGGAATCGGTGACCAATTTACAAGGGATGAAAATCGTCCTCGATTTGGCGTGGGGGGCTTCCGTGCACTTAGCGGAACAGGTTTTTGCACAGTTGGGAGCAACCGTTATCTGTTTACATAATCAACCCAATGGCGATCGCATTAATGTTAATTGTGGCTCAACTCATTTAACCTGCCTCCAGAATGCGGTACGAGAACACTCTGCCGATATGGGTTTTGCCTTTGATGGTGACGCGGATCGGGTGATGGCGGTTGATTGTGAAGGTCGAGTCGTTGATGGGGATTATATTCTCTATTTTTGGGGGCAAACATTACGACAAACGAATCAACTCCCTGACGATTTAATTGTTGCCACTGTTATGGCAAATCTGGGCTTTGAAAATGCCTGGAAAGCCAGGGGCGGCAAATTGGTGCGAACTGCTGTAGGCGACCAATATGTTCAGGCGGCAATGAATCGCAGTGGTGCCATGCTCGGCGGCGAACAGTCGGGACATATTCTTTGTTACCACTACGGCTTGACAGGCGATGGCATGTTAACGGCTTTGCATTTAGCCTCGTTGGTACGTCAGTCGGGGGTTTCCTTGAATACTCTGGTTGATCAAAGCTTCCAGACCTATCCCCAACTGTTGCAAAATGTGCGCGTCGAAAACCGCGATCGCCGCTTATATTGGCAAGAGTGTCAACCCCTGATGGATGCGATTGCCCAAGCTCAAACCGTTATGGCAGATCAAGGGCGCGTTTTAGTCCGGGCATCGGGAACCGAACCCGTCATCCGGGTGATGGTAGAAGCCGTTGAAGCTCAAATGGCAACGCACTGGACAGCCAAACTGGTTTCTGTTGTCGAAAATCATTTAGGTTAGAAGGCTCCAAGGCTCCAAGGCAATACTGCTCGCAGGGAACTATCATTTAATTTTTTCTCCCCCTGCTCCCCCTACTCCCCCTGCTCCCCCTGCTTTAAGAACTCCCTCACTTGGGAATATGCCACAATCGAAAGAGATAGGCAGCGTGACAGCTTTGCCATGGTTAAATCAAAATCAAAATCAAAATCGAAAACCTCAAAAAAAGGAAAAAAGCAGTCAAAGCAGTCTAAAGCCCCTCTCCTGAGTCTGAAGGAGCAGCTAGCCCAAAAGCGTCAAGCGCAACGGCAGCGCCAAGAACTGATTCAATGGCTGTTCATGACGCTATTGCCAGGGATATTTCTAGGAGCGATCGCGAGTGTGGTTGCCGAACCGAAGATGGGTGTGATCGCCGGAGCTATCATACCTTGTTTTGGTCTGTCCTATAAATATCCCCGCAAGGCTCTGTGGCTATTCCTGATTTACATGCCCTTTAGTGGCACTGTAATTTATCAATTTTTTGGCGGCAATAACCTACTCCAATTAGCAAAAGATGGATTTTATTTTCCTGCTCTAATTGGCTTATACCAACAGTGCCGACGCGAAAAAAAACCCTTCTTTGTTCCCAAAAGTCTGATGCCAACACTGAGTATTTGCTTGGTGTTGTCTCTGTTGACATTATTCTTTGTCAACGGTTTGCAGTTGACGGGCAAGGAGTCAGGACAACCCTTTATTCAAGGAATTTTTGGGTTAAAAATTTTACTAGGATACGCCCCCCTGGTTTTTTGCGCTCAACATTTGCTCAAAAGTAAAAAGGATTTGCTATTTTGTAGCCGCTTGCATCTAGGTTTGGCAATTACTTGCTGTGTGCTAGGTCTTATCCAATACTCAATGCTTAAGAGCGGCAGGTGTGCTGGCACCGATCATCTCTCCGGGGTTGAGCTATTTAAGGCAAGTTTAGATGCGAAGTGTTTTATTGGTGGGGCTTTGCTGTACAGTCCATCACAGAACATGATTCGCTTACCAGGAACTTTTGTGTCTCCTTGGCACTGGGGTTGGTTCCTAATTGCCAATAGTGCGTTAACGTTTTCTGCCGCATTCAGCGATTCGTCTTTTTTCTGGCGGATTGGGGGTTTGGTGGGAATGGCACTGGTTTTCATAAATGCGGTAATCTGCGGTCAGCGAATTGCCTTGGCTTTGGTTCCAGCTATTACGATACTCTTGTTAATTCTTACAGGTCAGATAGCGAATCTCAAGCGGTTTATTCCGATTGGGGTAGGACTCGCCTTGGTGATTGCGATTGGCTTAGCTACGAATCCCGAACTGGTTCAGGAACGGATTGACAGTTTTCAGAGTCGTGCTGAGGCTTCACCACCGCAAGCATTCATTCAACATCAATTTGAATGGGCAATGTATAACACCAAAGGATTGCTCGGTAATGGTTTAGGACGAGCTACTAATTCTACTCGCACCTTTGGGGATGTTTCACTGGTTGAAACCTATTATCCCAAACTTATCTTTGAAATAGGTATGATCGGTACCCTAGCGTTTTTGGCGTTTGTGACTCACTTGACATTTGTAACATTTAAAGCTAAGCAGTCAGTTCGTGACAAAAATTTACGCAGTTTTGGCTCTAGTTATTGGGTCTTTGTTTTGATTATCAGTTATAACACCTATTGGTATCCTTTGGATACAGACCCCGTAGCTGTATACTACTGGTTCTTTGCTGGAGCAATCTTAGCCTTACCCGCGATAGACAGACAGGAACTGCGAAAACTTAAACTTGTCCAACAACAGGATGAACCTGACGTGCAAAAGAACGGTAAAAAAAAGGTCTCTAAACCCCGAATTGCTACCCCAGTAGTCTCCTAGTGCATCAGGGGGAGCAGGGGGAGCTGGGAGAGCTGGGAGAGCTGGGGGAGCAGGGGGAGCTGGGAGAGCTGGGGGAGCTGGGAGAGCTGGGGAAGAGGATTACCAATCAACAATCAACAATCAACAATTACCATTTCAAAAAAATAGCCGTGAATGTGCCTTTAATTTCAGTCATTATTCCCACTTACGAACGTGAAGAAACCTTGCGAGATACCTTAGAAGATGTACTCAAGCAAGAGTATCCCGCTGTAGAAGTTTTAGTGGTTGATCAAACTCAAAACCATAAACCTGAAATCGAAGCCTATTTACAGCAATTAGCGAATGACCAGAAAATTAAATGGTTTCGGGTGAACTGGGCGAGTTTACCAGGGGCGCGAAACTATGGTGTGCGACGGGCGACGGGCGAAATTGTTGTGTTTATTGATGATGATGTGAAAATGCCTGCTGGGTACTTAGATGCTCACGCCCGTAACTATCAGCGTCAGGAGGTTGGAGCGGTTGCAGGGCGAGTGTTTGACCGGATGAAGCTGGCAGATTCTAAGAAGAAACATCAAGGAGATTATGAAATCGAGGATTTGCCACCTCAGGCGATGGACCCAGGAATTGCCTGGTATCACATTGACTTAGTGCATACGATCAAACCTCAGTGGGTGATTTCCGCCAGAGGCTGTAATATGTCCTACCGTCGGGACATTTTTACCAAGCATGGGATATGGTTTGACGAACGATTTCGGGGGAGTGCGGTACGGGAAGAGTCGGATTTTTGTCTGCGATCGCGGCAAACGGGTTACAAGATTTGGTATGATCCCGATGCCTATTTGGTGCATCTAGGCGAAGAAACTGGCGGCTGTCATGATATTAGTACGCGATCGCTAAAATACCAAGTTACGTTTTATCACAATCATTTCTTGATGGCGCTGAAAAACCTCACCCCCAGTCAGCAGGTGCGCTTATTCGCTAAGCTTTTTGATTGTCACGTTTTGGGAAATCCACCCTGTAACAAGAGTGGTTCCCCAATCAAAATTGTCACTCGTGCAGGTTTCTACATTATCGGGTTTATCGACGCCCTGAAAAGTCAAATCAAGTCCAGTTGGGATCAGGGACAAATTTATACCACGTTGGATAAGAGTATTGATAGTTGATTGGGGATTGAAAAGGTGATTATCTGCCATTCCCTATTCCCTATTCCCCATTTCTCTAAGGACAAATGACGTAGCTTGCTTCTCGCTCCCTTGAGTATGACAAATGACAAATGACAAATGACAAATGACAAAAAGTATGAGAATTATAGTTGCCAGTCATACCTATATTGTTGATCTCAACTGCGAAAAGCTACGGGAACTTGCTAAGTTAGAACCTGATATTGAAGTCACCGTAGTCGTACCCCGTCGTTGGCGTCCAGGGGGCGTTCAAAATAAAATTATTGAAACTCAGCCGCGTCAAGAGGGTTCATTTAGAGTCGTACCTGTCTCTAACTTGAGCCAAAATAATCAGGGATTACTCACATTTGGCGCAGATATTCTTCCCTTATTACGGGAATTCCGCCCCCAAATTATTCAGGTTGAACAAGGCGCAAAGTCATTAGGATATGCCCAATTCATTGCCTTGAATCAACTTTTAGGGCTAAAGGCAAAAAATCTATTCTTTACCTGGTGGAATTTACCCTATCAGGTAAAGTTTCCTTTATCGATATTGCACGATTATAACCTCCAAAATACCCACGGACTCGTTGCGGGAAATCAGGATGCGGTGGAGGTACTCCAGCAGCACGGTTATCAGGGGGCTTCTATCGTTATGCCTCAATTGGGTGTGGATGATAGCCGATTTCGTCCCCAAGTCCAGCCAGACTTACAAAGCAAGTTAGGAATTCAAGGAGATGAATTTGTCGTCGGATTTGTAGGACGGTTTGTTGAAGAAAAAGGGTTATTAACTCTAGGGGAAGCTTTGGCGGGGATCAAGGATCATTGCTGGAAATGGTTACTGCTAGGGCGTGGTTCCCTGCAAACTGAGTTAATGGAAAAGGCGGTGGAATGGGGAATTAAAGACCGGATGATTTGGGTGGAGAGTGTTCCTCATGACGAAGTACCAAATTATATCAATTTGATGAATGTTCTCGTCTTGCCATCTGAGACGACGTACAAGTTTAAAACTCTAACGGCGGCGGGATGGAAAGAACAGTTTGGTCATGTTTTGATTGAGGCGATGGCATCGAAAGTGCCAGTAATTGGGTCGGATTCTGGAGAAATTCCGAATGTGATTGGTGAAGCGGGTTTGGTTTTTCCGGAGAAGAATGTAGAAGCGTTACGGGATAAGTTGGTATCGCTGATGGAGCAGCCGGAGTTGGTGAATAAGTTGGCTGAATTGGGGTATGAACGAGCAATGAGGCA
Organism: Coleofasciculus sp.; assembly: GCF_046565525.1. NCBI lineage: Bacteria > Bacillati > Cyanobacteriota > Cyanophyceae > Coleofasciculales > Coleofasciculaceae > Coleofasciculus > Coleofasciculus sp. The sequence continues at coordinate 8,915 of NZ_JBKHUP010000146.1, forward strand.
GTATACTAATAAGGCTTTGGCACGGAAGTTGTTGGATTTTTATCAGAGACTTATTGAATGATGAGACAGGGTATCAAAATTATATCTTTAAAACGCAGAGGAGCGCAGAGGTTTACGCAGAGGACGCAGAGGGGGTTATAGGATTGGGATTTGCTTTTTTATCGGATTTGGAAATAGTTGGCGATGATATGAGGTAGCTTTCTTCTCGCTCCCTTGAGTATAACAAATGACGAATGACGAATTAAAAAAATGCGAATTTTACAAATTGTCCCTTCAATTTCGCTGGTTTATGGGGGTCCGAGTCAAATGGTACTGGGGCTTTCTAAGGCGCTAGCGAATCAAGGTGTAGATGTTACTATATTGACCACCGATAGTAATGGGGATTTTGGTCAAGCGCCACTGGATGTCCCTTTGGATAAACCTGTCCCGCAGGATGGGTATCAGGTGCGATATTTCCGGTGTTCTCCGTTCCGTCGCTATAAGTTTTCTCTCTTATTATTACGTTGGTTGTGGCAACATGCAGGGGAATTTGATGTGGCGCATATTCACGCCCTCTTTTCACCTGTGAGCACCGCCGCCGCAACAGTCGCCCGAAAACGAAATTTACCCTATCTTTTGCGTCCATTAGGTACGCTTGATCCGGCAGATTTACAGAAGAAACGGCGATTAAAACAAGTTTATGTCGGTTTGTGGGAACGTGCTAATTTAGCTGGGGCGGCGGGTATTCATTTTACCAGTGAACAAGAGGCGAAGATTTCTCAACGTTTTGGTACGAATGCGCCGGATATTGTGATTCCTTTGGGGGTTACGCCTCCGGAGGATGTAGAGACGCGCCATGGTGCGTCTCTACGTCAGGGCGGGTTCTGCACAAACGATATCATCAATGGCGAAACAAAAGTCCCATTACCCGCCCCTACAGATGTTTCAGGGAACGTCTCTACCCAATTGCCAATCCTCTTGTTTATGTCTCGAATTGACCCGAAAAAAGGATTGGATTTACTAATTCCGGCTTTAGAAACTCTTTTAGCTGAAGGGTTAGGGTTTCACTTTATCTTAGCTGGCGCGAATCCCCAAGATCCAGAGTATGAACGTAAAATTCAACAACAGATTCATACGTCGCCGCTATCGTCTCATACGACAATTACAGGTTTTGTAGAAGGGGAAGTAAAAGCGGCGTTGCTACAAAGGGCGGATTTATTTGTTTTACCCTCTTATTATGAAAACTTTGGTATTGCTGTCGCCGAAGCTATGGTGGCGGGGACTCCTGTGGTAATTTCGGATCAGGTGCATATTTGCCAAGAAGTGAAAGGGGCGGAGGCGGGATGGGTTTGTGGGTGTGATGTGGCGTCGTTGACTCAAACGTTACGGGAAGCGTTAAGAGATGCTGGGGAACAGAAGCGGCGTGGGGTCAATGGGAGAGACTATGCACTACGGCATTATAGTTGGGATGCGATCGCGCAGACTATGATTGAGGCATATCAAACTATAACTGACACCTGATACCTAATAACTGACACCTGATATCTAATAACTGACACCTGATACCTAATACCTAATAACTGACACCTAATACCTAATAACTGACACCTGATACCTAATACCTAATAACTGACATCTGACACCTGATACCTAATATAGCGCTTCGCGCTGGTGTGTTTACACATTAGAGAGGGATGCTTGATCAGGAGGGATTTAGAACACTTGTACTGTAACTACGCGAGAGCGAACTGCTATAACTGACACCTAATAACTGATAACTGACACCTGATAACTGATAACTGATAACTGATAACTGATAACTGATAACTGATAACTGATAACTGATAACTGATAACTGATTATGGCAGATATTGATAACCTCCTCAACCAAATAGCCGCCCAAGAAACCCAACTTCAGGATACTGAGTTTCTTGCCCCCTGTGTTCAAGGCGGACAAGTTCGCACGTCAGTCGCTAATCTGATTTATACCTTTACCCCTCAACCGGCTGATTTTGAAGGATGGGGTATTTTTCGTCCTGTGGATGAGAAAATGGCTGAGGTGGTGTCCGAGGCTAGTTTACCTCAATTAGCTGAGTATCTGAACCTACTTAAACCTCTGCGCTTACGATTGGCTTATCCGTTGCGTTCATTGACTTGGTTAGCGTATCCGATTAATGAATCGGATATGCAGCAACGCTTGGGTATGATCAAACCTGTACCTGTACATCTGGTTAGCGAAGGCGCTGCATTTGAACCGATTATTGCCCGTTTTGATGGTACGGCTTTTTGGTTTGATGAAATAGACAGACGCGCTGAACCCCAACCGACTGAACAGTTAAGAGAACAGTTAGAACAGGTTACTTTACCGGATCAGGTTCGGTTTGCGGGAATGACACCGGAAATGGTGACGGTTTATGAACTTGTATTGCAACAAACATCCGCTTATCAGGAGAGAGAACAACATCGGCGTCAGGTGAGAGAGGGGGAGATTCGCCCACAACACCCCCAGAGACGGCGGGAAAGAGGGGGTTCTAATCCTGATCAAACCGATGAACAACGGTTGCGGGATGCATTACAGATGGGAGGTGGGAGATTGCGGACATTTCGCGATCGCGGCGAGTTTTGGCAAGTGGAATGGACAACTCGTGATCGGGAAAGTCATACCTGTGCGATCGCTAAGGGGGATTTAACCGTGATGAGTTCAGGGATTTGTTTAAGTGGTTGCGATCGCGACTTTGATTTACAATCCCTAGTTGGTGTGATTGAAGCCCGTTTCTAATCTTGAGTTTCGATCCCTACTGATGCATCACTCCAGCGAAGCGCTCACAGGACAACCCAAAACCTAATACCTACCTCCTACCTTGACAATCAAATCCTTTGAGTCAAGATTAAAGCAGGGTGTGATCACAGTAAAACTGGTATTCTATACTGTTCTGACTAGGACTTAGGCAATTTGACTATTCAAACCCTATCTATAGTGGTAGGGCGGGCAATTGACGCCGTACTCATAGGTTCAGTTTTTTGTGCCAGATTAAATAACGGAATTGCTTGGCTTGTGATTAAAACCAAAACACCTTTGTTGTCTAAGATTCAGCGCTATATTCCAGTCGGGTTAACCCTGGGTGTGGGGATTGGACTGTCAATTGCTGCAACTGTAGCGGCTTGGGGATGGGTAAATAACCAAACTCGATTAGAATTGCAACAACAAGCTGATAACCTGACGACGACATTCCAACGTAAAATTGATGAATACTATTATATTGCTGTATCCTTGGGTGCATTTCACCAAGCATCTGATCAGGCGCAGCAAGATGATTATAAAGCATTTACTCAACATTTTCTTTCTATCCATTCAGGCATTTTAACCCTAGGTTGGGTTAAACCTGTGTCGGCTAACGATCGACAAAGTTATGAAGCACAGATGGCAGAAATGGGGTTTGCTAATTTCTCTATTTATGAATACCATCCAGTAAAAAAACGAGTTATTGCTAAGGCTCGTTCTGATTATTTTCCGATTACCTTTTCTCCACAACAGGATGTTATCGGCTTAGATTTGGCATCTCATCCCGTGGGTAAAGCCCTACTGGAAAAGGCACGAATGACAGGACAATTAGTCGCCACGAGTAAGCTAAAGATACCCGGTAAACAACCCGATAGTCTGACTATTTTACTACCACTTTACCATAATGATATGCCTCACAATACACCAGAAACTCGCCGTCAGGCTTTTAGGGGTGCAATGATTGGGGTTTATTCTTTAGAGGAAATTATCACGACTGCACTGAAGGGACTTCAGATTGATACGCTGAATTTTTGCCTATCTGATCCGTCTTTACCCTCAAGAGAACTTTATCTGGCGCTGTATCAATCGCGGACAAAAACTGTCCAAATGAAGCCTGATATATCATCTTGCCGTAACCCTGTCATCTATACCCACCGGATTCAAATAGCTGATCAGCAATTGTTACTCAGTTTCTGGGAAATACCACGGGATTCAGGTTTAGGAATTCCACCTCTGGCTGGGGTAACTTTCTTGAGTAGCTTGCTATTAACCGGACTATTGGTTATATATATGGTGCGATCGCTACAGTACACGGCTGAGATTGAGGCAGAACGGGAAAAATCCGAACTCCTGTTGCTGAATATCTTACCCAAACCAATTGCTGAGCGCTTAAAACAAAATCACCAGACGATTGCGGATAGCTTTACTGAAGCGACAGTATTATTTGCCGATATCGTGGGTTTTACCCATCTTTCGCAACGGATATCAGCAACCGAATTGGTAAAACTACTCAACGAAATTTTTTCCGCTTTTGATCAACTGACTGAAACTTACGGTTTAGAGAAAATTAAAACGATTGGGGATGCTTATATGGTTGTCGGTGGATTACCCACACCTTGCGATAATCATGCTGAAGCGATCGCGGATATGGCATTAGATATGCAACAGCAAGTGACTCAATTTAGCGCTAACTATGGTGAACCCTTGAAAATCCGGATTGGCATTAACACCGGACCCGTGGTTGCTGGCGTTATTGGCAGGAAAAAGTTTATTTATGATTTATGGGGGGATGCCGTTAATACGGCTAGCCGCATGGAATCCCATGGGGTTCCTGGTGGGATTCAAGTGAGTGCCTCAACCTATCAGCATTTGCAGGATAAGTATCACTTTGAAGCGCGAGGTACGATTCCGGTTAAAGGTAAGGGTGAAATGATGACGTATTTACTAAAGAACCGAATCAATGATCCCTAAGCTGTAGTAGGGACACGGCATTGCCGTTCCCTCTTCTCACCATGTCACCATGGCTTATGTATAGTTCTCTTATAGATGAGTAATTATTTCTTTACAGAGTTTTCAAGAAACTTTACCGCCAACGTGACTACAATTTAGTTATCGTCTACCACAATCTCTATTCAGCACAGAGACATAAGATGTTCCCCAAAAAAGCGCACCCCAGAAAAATCAGTCATTCCTTTGATTTTAGTCAACTCTTTGCTCAAAGCATGAAAAAGGGTCAAATCAGTCATTCTGACTGGTGTGAATTGCTGATAACACCGATGGATAATGCCTTTACCTCAGATCATGAGGAGGCGATGACTCGCTTAATCTATGGGGTACGACATGGCTTTGTTAAAGTCGTTGAGAGCATTTAATTGTTACCAACGAGTCATTTGCTATGTCGCACTCGCGGTAATTGCCCGATTTTATTGATCATGTCTATTTTTTTTCACGAAAACCTTTATCGAACACCCGCCCTGATGACACGGTTGCAGGAGTTTCCGGTAACCATCTGCGGGGCTGGAGCGCTGGGGGCAAATATGACTGAAAACTTGGCACGTTCAGGGTTTGGCAAGTTGCGGGTAATCGATCGCGATCGCATCGAAGAAAGAAATCTTTCCACTCAACCCTATTACAAATCTGATATTGGTGCCTATAAAACTAAAATTTTGACAAATACCCTCTATCGTGCATTAGGTATCACTATAGATGGGCGTGCCAAAGAACTAACGGCGGACAACTGTTCTCAATTACTCCGGGACAGTCATTTAGTCATCGATACCTTTGACAATAGTGTCGCCCGTCAAGGGGTGAAGGAGTATTGTCAACAGGTGCAGATTCCCTGTCTCCATGTCGGATTGGCGAGTGACTATGGGGAGATAATTTGGAACGATAGTTATCGCGTTCCCTCACCTGCCAATGATGATATTTGTGATTATCCCTTGGCACGAAATTTAGTGATGCTGGCGGTTGCGGTTGCTTGTGAGGTGGTTATTACCTTTGTTGCCACTCAAAAGCAACGAAGTTTTACCATTACGTTAGCCGATTTAGCCGTTCAACCATTGAATGATGAAGTATGAGCGCCGGTGATCCCCGGTTTGACGTTTAATGGTTAAGGGTAAATGCAGTCATTGGACTTGTTCCTTCAGTTCAGGCGACTTGAGATGTAATCGTGATTGATGGGGTGTCGAAAATGGACATTACACTCCGGTTGCTCAAAAATTCTGGAGCTGTCCTTGGCGCTCTAAGAGTTCTAGGTAGGAGATGGGTACGACTAGGGGCCAAAAAAGAGCGGCGATGGCTAAAAACATGACCGAGTGAAATTGGGCTTCGGGAGAGAGGTTTTCCTCACGTTGTAAAAAGTCTAGCCATCGCGTGAACAAAAGCGGTAGCATGACGAGGTAAAAGATGATTAAGCCGCTGAGAATGATGTTCCGCATAGTTTCCTTGGTTGGTTGAGAGGTTGATTGAGTTTCTAATTATTACTCTGGATTATTTCCTGCCCTTTATGCAAATGGTCAGGATTTTGTCAAAAATCTTTACAAATTTAATCGCCAATTCTGCATTCAGTGGATCGCCAGCTTTGGTAGCCAGGAGAAATTCAATAAAGAATGTATTTAAAGATACATAAATGGGGTTTAATTCTGTAGTATTTCGTCCCTCACCGTTCCCTGTTCGTGGAATCGCGATCGCACCTATTCTGTCAATAGCTGGAACCTTTGCTGCGCCTACTTTTCAATCCGAGTAACGCTTGCAAAGAGAGTTGAACCCCATTATCAAGCCGAGGGCGACTAAACCCACGCCAGCAGAGGGTTCAGGGACGGAAGTACAGTAGCCGCGATCGCAAATCCCCGATTTAGCGAATTTGAAGGCGATAGTATGTTCACCATCAAAGCGATTTAAGTCATAGCCAGCATCGAGTAATTCCGACTCAGACAGATACATAATATTGTTGACACTCCCCCTTTTAGAAAAAGGGGGATTCTGCGGAACTCACATTCCACATATCCTGAGAAAACAGTTCTAATT